>JBOHEE010000205.1:0-2563 GCA_050700895.1 Nitriliruptorales bacterium
GGGCGAGCGCCCCCGACGACGACGTCGAGCGCTTCGTCCGCGGCACTCCCGCCTGACCCACGCCCCTCTCGGCGGGGCGCACACGGCGCGACGCGTCGGCGAGCGGGTTGAATCACAACCGGCAGCCTCTACGGGAGTTCGGCGCATGCAGATCCGCCGCGACGACGAGATCCATCTCGAGGAGGGCGGCTGGTTCACCGCCCGGTGGCACTTCTCCTTCGGCGGCTACTACGATCCCGAGCAGATGGGGGTCGGCGCGCTGCGCGTCTTCAACGACGACCGTCTCATCCCGGGCGCGGACTGGCCGATGCATCCTCACCGGGACATCGAGTCGCTCACCTACGTCGTCGAAGGGCTCTTCGAACACGAGGACTCCCTCGGCAACGGCGGCGTCCTCGAGGCGGGAGCCGCCCAGGTCATGCGCTTCTCCTCCCGGGGCGCCCTCCACTCCGAACGCAACGGGTCCGACGAAGAGCCGATGCGCTTCATCCAGTTCTGGATCCTCCCGAGCGACGAGGGCCTCGAGTCGTCCGTCCAACAGCGGCAGTACACGCGCGAGGACCGCACCGACGGGTGGCTGCAGATCATGGGCCCGGCCGGCGAGGACGGGCTCGACCTCGCCCAGGATGCACGGGCGTGCGTGTCCCGTCTGAGCCACGGCACGACGCTCACGCACGACATGGCCGACGCCCGTGGCGCCTACCTCTACGTCTTTGACGGCACCGTCGGCCTGAACGACGACAAGCTCGCGACCGGCGACGCGGCGAAGTCGTTCGGCCCTGAGTCCCTCGACCTGACCGGAACGGACCCTGCGGAGCTCATCCTCGTCGATGTGCCGCTCGACTTCGAACCGATCGGAATCTGGGCTGGCTGAGGGCGCCGGTCAGCCGGCGCGGGCCGCGGTGAGGTGGGCGACGATCGCGTCGCTGATCGCGTGGAGCTGGCGGACCTGGTCCGGGGTCAGCTGATCGAAGAGATGGGTGCGGACACCCTCGACGTGTCCGGGCGCGGCCTCGCGGAGGACCTCGAAGCCCTCGTCGGTGAGGACCGCGAACGCCCCGCGCTGGTCGGTCGGGCACGCCGCCCGCTCCACCCAGCCCTTCTCCTCTAGGCGGTTGACCGCGTGCGAGAGGCGGCTGCGCGACCACAGCAGCGCGTCCGCGAGCTCGGTCATGCGCAGCATCCGGTCCGGCGCCTCGGAGAGCACCACGAGCACCTCGTAGTACGAGTGCGGCATCCCGGCGTCGTCCTGGAGCTCCTGGTCGAGCTGGTCGAACAGCAGCCTCCCGGCGGACAGGAAGGCGCGCCAGGTGGCCTGCTCGTCGTCGTCGAGCCAGCGCGGCGCGGTCGGCGTCTTCGTCGTCTCCATGACTCCCCAGTCTACGGGGAATTTGTTGAGCGCTCAACGAGTTTGTATCGTCGTAATGGTTAAGCGCTCAACTATCTCCAAGAGGGGGACACTCCATGAGCACGAGCGAGAGCACGACGATCACGAAGACCGGCGTGACCGCACCGCCACAGCCGGGCAGGTGGGTTGCGGACCCGTCGCACAGCACGATCGCGGCCAGCACGCGGCACCTCATGATCACGAAGGTGCGGGGCCGGTTCGACTCCTTCAGCGCGACGGTCGACGTCGCCGACGACCCGACGCGGTCGACCGTCGACGTGTCGATCGACGCGAAGAGCATCAACACGAACGACGCGGGCCGTGACGGGCACCTCCGCAGTCCGGACTTCCTCGCGGTCGACGAGCACCCGCAGCTCGCCTTCACCTCGACCGGGATCGAGCACGTCGAGGACGACCGCTACCGCCTGACCGGCGACCTCACGATCCGCGGGGTCACGAAGCCGGTCGTGCTCGACGTCGACTACTTCGGCATCACGCCCGACCCGTGGGGCAGCCAGCGGGCGCTCTTCCGGGCGACCACGCAGCTCGAGCGGGAGAACTGGGACATCACCTGGAACGTCGCGCTCGAGACCGGCGGCGTCCTGGTCGGCAAGAAGCTCGACGTCGAGATCGAGCTCCAGCTCGTCCCCGAGCAGCCGGCCTCCTGACCCTCGCCCCCCAACCCTGGCCATCCGCCTTCGCATACGGAGGAGGATGGCCAGGGTCCTGGCTCCTGAGCGGGAAGAACCGGCGGGGCCCCTCCGTTCAAGTCCAAGAAGCCGTCTTCTTCCCCAGGAGGCACATTGCCAGCCATCAGTGTTGACGACATCCTGTTCCTGCCGCGCGTGGCGGCGCCGGACGCGGCCACGACCGCCGACCGCCCCGTGCGGTCGGTGACGACCGCGCCCCGCGGCTTCGAAGGCGAGGGCTTCCCCGTCCGCCGCGCGTTCGCCGGCGTCGACCTCGCCCTCCTCGACCCGTTCGTCCACCTCGACCAGATGGGCGAGGTCGAGTACGCGCCGGGCGAGCCGAAGGGCACGCCGTGGCACCCGCACCGCGGGTTCGAGACGGTCACCTACATGATCGACGGCGTGTTCGAGCACAACGACTCGAACGGCGGCGGCGGCACGATCACGAACGGCGACACCCAGTGGATGACCGCGGGCGCGGGGATCC
>JBOHEE010000206.1:0-4003 GCA_050700895.1 Nitriliruptorales bacterium
TGCCCGCCCTGCTCGTGATGGCGTGGGCGCTGGTCGTGGCCACGGCGATCGATCTCGAACACCGGATCATCCCCAACCGGCTCACCTACCCGCTCGTCCCGCTGCTCCTCGCACTCCTGCTCCTCGCGGCGGCCTTTGACGGCTCCTGGGGGGCGCTTCTCCGCGGCGTCATCGCCGGCCTCGCGATCCCCGCCGGCATGCTGCTGCTCTCGGAGATCTTCCTGCGGCTGCGGGGCCAGGCGGGCATGGGGATGGGGGACGTGAAGCTCGCCGTCTCGATCGGCCTCGTGCTCGGCTACCTCGGCGGCTGGCACGTCGCCGTCGGCCTGTACGCCGCGATCCTCGTCGCGGTCGTGGTCGCGGCCGCGCTGCTCGTCAGCGGTCGTGCGCGACTCGCCAGCCGCATCCCGTTCGGCCCCTATCTCGCGGCTGGCACGCTCTTGGCGATTCTCGCCGGTGAACCCCTCGCGCGGCTCGTCGGAGGCTGGTTGGGGCTCGTGTGAGCCTTGACCGGAATCGCGAATTACCGTGATGTAACTCTAAATCTGGCAGCTTCTGTTGCCGATGTGACTCTTGACGAGATGTGTTGAGAGATGTTACGAGTGTTCTTTACGGGGCGTCCGACCGGACCTACGAAGCGTGAACGAGACGGTCCGGTCGGGGCGGCGGGCCGGGCGTCGGTTCGCAGGAGCGGGCCGAGGCCCGGGGCAGCGAGGACGACATGAGCAACGGCGACGACAGCGTGCGCGGGGCGGGGGATCGGCTCCTCACGGTCAGCGAGGTCGCCGACGCCCTGCGCGTCTCGAACATGACCGTCTACCGACTGATCAAGGGCGGCGACCTCCCGGCGATCCGGGTCGGGAAGAACTATCGCATCCGGCGGACCGATCTCGATCAGTACCTCAACGCGAGCACGGTGCAAGCCGAAGAGAACTGATGCGGTCAGCCGGGGCGTCGGACGGGAACGAGGAGCAGTAGGTGGCACGGGCAGCGATCGGGCTCGACGTCGGCACGCACGCCGTGCACGTCGTCGAGGTCACGACGAAGCGCGGCCAGCCGACCATCACCAACTTCGGCGGCGTGGCCCTGCCCGAGGGTGCCGTCCAGCAGGGCGAGATCGTCGATGTCGACACCGTCTCTGCCGCCGTCCGGCAGCTCTACAAGGACGCCGGCATCCGCGAGAAGGCCGTCCACCTCGGGATCTCCAACCAGCGGGTCGTCGTGCGCCAGGTGGACCTCCCGTTCATGGAGGACGAGGAGCTCGCCTCGGCGCTGCGGTTCCAGGTGCAGGAGTACATCCCGATCCCGGTCGAGGACGCGGAGCTCGACTACCAGAAGCTCGAGGAGGTCACCGGGGAAGGGGACACGCGCATGCTCCGCATCCTCCTCGTCGCCGCCGACAAGGAGATGGTGGCCAACCACGTCGACATCGCGAACCGCGCCGAGCTCCGTCCCACCGGCGTCGACCTGAACGCGTTCGCCCTGCTGCGGGCACTCGTCCCGGACCCCGAGGCGGTCGAGGGCAGCGAGCTCCTCGTCGACGTCGGGGCCGGCGTGACGAACATCGTCGTCCACGAGAACGGGACCCCCCGCTTCGTCCGCATCCTCGTGCTGGGTGGCGGCGACGTCACGCAGGCGATCCAGAGCCGCGAGAGCCTCCCCTACGAGGACGCCGACCAGCTCAAGATCGACGCCGGCCTCCGCGGAGCCGAGGACGAGGAGGTCGGGCGCACGATCCGGCGCGAGGTCGACCAGTTCGTCGACGAGGTCCGCGGGTCCGTCGACTACTACCTCGCCCAGCCGGGGTCGCAGGAGATCAGTCGCGTCCTCGTGTCCGGCGGCGGTTCGAGGCTCGAGGGCCTCGTCGAGGAGCTCGAGCGGACGATCCGCATCCCGGTCGAGCGCGGCGGCGTCTTCGACCACCTCCCCGTCTCCGGGAGCGTGTACGGACCGGATCAGCTCGCCGGAGTCGAACCCATGCTCACGACCGCGGTCGGCCTCGCTCTCGGAGGGATCGGCGAGTGAGCACCATGCGCGTCAACCTGCTGCCGCGGGAGTACCGCGAGCGCGAGCGTGCCCGCCGGGCTCGGGCGCTGGCCGTCCTCGGCGGTCTCGTGTTCGTCGCTGTCCTCGCCGGCCTGTACCTCCTGCAGGTCGGTCGTGTGAACGACGCGGAGGCGCGGCTCGCCGAGGAGCAGGCGGAGACCCAGCGGCTGCAGAGCAGGGTCCAGGAGCTCAACGAGTTCGCAGAGCTGAACCAGCGCCTGGAGGCGGCCAACGCGCGGCTCGTGACCACCATGGGTCGCGAAGTCTCCATGGCGGGGATCCTCCAGGACATCGCCGCGGTGACGCCGACGGACGCGGCGCTGACGGGTGTGGACATCAGCATCAGCCCCCAGCCGCAGCAGAGTGGACAGTTCGATGTCGGCGGTCCGTCGAACGGCCGCATCTCCGGGAGTGGCGAGGTCCTCCGCGGACACGCGCCGGGGGTGGAGCGCTTCCTCCTCGAGTTCGAGAAGATCGCTGCCTTCTTCGATGTCTTCGTCTCGAGTTCGAACGTCGATGAGGAGGGCGTGGCGACGTTCTCGTTCGAGACCGACCTCGGCCCGGAGATCTTCACCCGGCGCTACGTCGACGGGCTGCCGGAGGGGCTGCGATGAACCGCCCGGTCGCACTCCTCGTCGGCCTCGGGGCGCTGGTCGTCGCGGTCGCCTACTACTTCCTGCTGTGGGCGCCGAAGAGCGACCGGCTCGCCGAGATCGAGGCAGCGATCGAGCAGGCCGATCTGCAGCAGATCCAGCTCCAGCAGCGCATCAACACCCTGCAGGACGTCCGGAGCAGGGCGCCCGACCTCGAGGCGCAGATCGTCGCGGCCGAGTCGATCGTCCCGCCGGAAATGGCGGTGCCGGCCGCGCTCCGCCAGCTCGTGCTCGCCGCGGACGACTCCGGCGTCGACCTGATGCAGGTGAGCCCGGCGAGGCCCGCGCCCCTCGCAGCTGCGGAGGAGCCCGGTCTTGCCTCCATGAACGTGACACTCCAGGTCGAGGGGGGCTACTTCCAGCTCGTCGACTTCCTGCGACGGCTGGAGGATCCCACGATCAGCCCGCGCGGCTTCGTGTGGGCCGCGGTGTCCCTGACCCCGGCGGACTATCCGACGCTGACCGCCAACGTCTCCGGCGCGATGTTCGCCGTACTGCGAGTCGCGGGCGAGACGGCCGGGGAGACGCCGGCAGAGACCGAGGAGGGCGCCGAGGCCAGCGGAGAGGTGACGCCGTGAGCGAACAAGCCACCCTGATCGTCCGCCGCCTCCGCGAGAACCCGCTCTACCTCGTCCTTGCCGTGCTCGCTGTGCTCGTCCTGCTGTTCGTCCTGTGGGCGTTCGTCGTCTCACCGTTGCTCGCACCCGAGGAGGAAGAGGAGTTCGTCCCCCAGCGGGCGGCTCCTGCCGAGGAAGCCGACGAGGAGCAGCCCGGAGACGCTGCTTCGCCCGGCGCGGAGGAGCTGGCGCTCCCCGTCGAGACCTTCGAGATCTTCCTCTCCCGCGACCCGTTCCGGCCCATCCGCGTCACGGGGGACGGGGCGGGGCCGGGGCCCGGTCCGGGGGTGCCGCCGGACGGCGAGCAGCCCCCCGGCGGCGAGCCTCCCCCCGACGGTGAGCCGCCCCCGGACGGCGAGCTGCCGCCGACGAACGGCGACGACGGTGACGACGGCGAGGACGGGGAGGACCGCGAGACGGTGGACGGTCGCGAGGTCGTGCTCATCGACGTCTTCGTGGAGAACGGCGAGGAGCGCGCGATCGTCCAGGTCGACGGGACCGCCTTCGAGGTCGGAGAGGGCGACACGTTCGCGCAGAACTTCCGTGTGCTCAGCATCGACCCGCCGTGCGTGACGCTCCTCTTCGGCGACGACGCCTTCACCCTCTGCGAGGGCGACCGCGTCCTGAAGTGATGCGCATGCGGTAAAGCCGGTTGGTCGTGACGCCGATACAGGGGGAGGGTCGCCC
>JBOHEE010000207.1:0-2367 GCA_050700895.1 Nitriliruptorales bacterium
GAGCTGCGCGACGGCGTGGTCCGTGCGGTCGGCGGCGGCTTCGAGGTCGCGGTCGGCGGCGGCTTCGAGGTCGCGGTCGGCGGCGGCTTCGAGGTCGCGGTCGCCGACCTCCTCGCCGAGGGCCCGATCGAGGAGATCCGCGAGCACCACCACCGCCTCACCCACCCGCTCGACCACAACGGCCAGGGCGACGCGCACGTGTCGTTCGCCTTCGCCGCGCACCGGGCGGTCGTCGACGTCGACCCCGACCTCGGGCTCGTGCGGGTCGTCCAGATCACGACCGGGCAGGACGTCGGCCGCGCCCTCAACCCGCGGGCGGTCGTCGGCCAGATCGAGGGCGGCATCGCCCAGGGGGTCGGGCTCGCGGTCATGGAGGAGGTGCTCGTCGACGGGGGCCGGATACGGAACCCGTCGTTCACCGACTACCTCATCCCGACCGCGCTCGACATGCCCGAGGTCGCCGCCACCCTGATCGAGCAGCCAGAGCCAGGCGCCCCGTTCGGCGCGAAGGGGGTCGGCGAGCCGCCGACGATCTCGTCGACCCCGGCCGTCGCCGCCGCGATCCGCGCCGCGACCGGCCGCGATCTCACCCGCGTCCCGGTCCGCCCCCAGGACATCGCCCTGGAGAGAACCGAGCGATCGTGAAGGGTTCGGGCGACATTCCGCCTGAGTCCTTCACGATCCCGCGCGGACGTCCTCGGGTGAGCGGCCCACCGTCGCCTTGTAGCCGACAGGGTCGGTCGCGCCCTCGGTGTTGACGAGGAGGACGTGGGCGTCGGCGTCGAGGGCGAGAGCTGCGCGTGCGCCGTCGTGGGTCGCGAGCTCCAGCAGGCCGCCGAGGGCGGCGGCGCCGGACTCGCCGGCGACGACGCCGGCGTCGGCGAGGAGGCGCATGGCCTCCCGGGCGCGGTCGTCGTGGATCGCGGCGAAGACCGAGATCTCCGCGCGGATGTAGGGCCAGGCGACCGTCGACACCGAGCCGCAGTTGAGGCCCGCCATGATGGACTCGTGGCCGGCGTCGATCGTGACCGCCTCGCCGGCCTCGGCCGAGGCGAGGAGGCACGCGGCCGTCAGCGGCTCGATGGTCGCGAAGCGCGGCCGGGGCCCGCCCTTCTTGAGGTAGTGGCGCAGGGCCGCGCCGGTGAAGGCGCCGACGCCGGCCTGGAGGACCACCGCCGTCGGGGTGTCCGGGAGCTGGCCGTCGGCCTCCTCGAAGATCGTGTCGTAGCCGTCCATCACCCACGTCGGGACGTCGACGTAGCCGTCGTAGGCGACGTCGGCGACGACCTCCCAGCCGTGTTCGGCCGCGTCGCTCGCGGCCCGCGCCACCGCCTCGTCGTAGTTGCCGTCGTGGACGACGACCCGGGCGCCCTCCTCCGCGATGCCGTCGATCCGCGCGGGCGCGGTGCCCTCGGGGACGTAGACGACCGCGTCGAACCCCAGCAGGCGGGCCATCCGCGCGACGCCCCGACCGTGGTTGCCGTCGGTCGCCGTGGCCAGGGTGACCGGACCCGCCTCGGCGGCGGCGGCGCGCAGGTCGCGGAAGCGGGCACCGTCGACGGGGCGGCCTGCGCGCGACAGCAGCAGCCGGTGCACCGCCCAGGCGCCACCGAGGATCTTGAACGACGGCAGTCCGAGACGCCACGACTCGTCCTTCAGCCACACGCCCGCCAGCCCGAGCCGCGAGGCGACGGCGTCGAGGCGGACGAGCGGGGTGACCTCGTACTCCGGCAGCGTCCGGTGCAGCTCGATCGGCCGGAGGACGTCGGGGTCAGGCGGGTCTGACCAGCGGGAGCGGTCGTTCTCGAGTATGCGCGCGGACGCGTCCGCTCCGGCCATGGAAGCTCCTAGGAGGGTGGTGTTCGACGTGGTGTGCGTATGGGCGAGGACAGATCGTCATCTGGGAAGGCGCGACGAGTGCCGCGTGGCAGCGCTGAGCAAGCGAGTCCGCAATGCAGCCAGGGGCGATCCAGACCGGCCAGACGCGCGCCAGAGTTGGACGCCAGCCTCCTCAGTCTGGGTCGAGGCCCGGCCGGCCCCGGCAGCGCCGTAGTATAGGCAGCGTTGACATTCTGTTGAAGCTCGGCGTCGCGGCGCGTCGCCGTGTCGAGACGAGGAACCCGATGCCCGGCCAGCGGCCCCTGCTCGTGCGCGGCGGCGCCGTGCTCGACGGGTCGGGCCGCGACCCGGTCGCGGCCGACGTGCGCGTCCGCGAGGGCCTCGTCACCGAGGTGCGCCCGGGCCTGACCCGCGAGGAGCGCGAGGAGACCGTCGACGCGGCCGGCCTCGTCCTCTCCCCCGGCTTCGTCGACATGCACAGCCACTCGGACCTCTACGCGCTGGTCCGCCCCGCGGACGGCGCCGCGC
>JBOHEE010000208.1:0-2243 GCA_050700895.1 Nitriliruptorales bacterium
CGAGGGGTGGCACAGATGAACAAATCCGAGCCGAACCCGGTCGAGCAGGTGGGTCAGGCGGTCGGCCAGGCCGTGGAGGACATCGGCGCCTACATCCGTCAGCAGCGGGAGGGCGCGCAGGTGTCGCTGCGCCAGCTCGCCAAGCTGGCGGGGGTCAGCAATCCGTACCTCAGCCAGGTCGAGCGCGGGCTGCGCAAGCCGTCCGCGGAGATCCTCCAGGCGATCGCGAGGGCGCTGAAGATCTCCTCCGAGACCCTCTACGTGAAGGCCGGCATCCTCGACGAGCCCCGGGGCGTCGCCGACCTCGAGCTCGCCATCCTGCGCGACGACAGCCTCAGCGACCGCCAGCGCGCGGCCCTCGTCGAGATCTACCGCTCCTTCCGGGCCGAGAACGAACCGCGCGTCGCCGAGGTCCCCCCGTCCGACGAGGACGACGACGCGGCCGCCGACGATCTGCCCGCGGCCGGAGAGGGATGACGCGACCGGTGCGTCTCCGGACAGAAGAGCGATTCCCCGACGGACCTCTCGCCGAGGCGTGGGATCGGCTCGTCAGGGAGGATCCGGCCGGCACGGTCTTTCAGGAGGCGCGGTTCCTGCGGGCGTGGTGCCGCCACCTCCGCGGCCGCTGCGATCTCCGGCTCCGTTTCCTGCTCGACGGCGACGAGGTGGTCGGGGTCGTGCCCGAGGTCCGCGTCGTGCGCGACGGTGTGCGGATCGCCCGCTTCGCCGGCGGGCTGCACGTCACCGACTACCTCGGCCCGGTCTCCCTCCCGGAGGCGCGCGAGCGGATCATCTCACGATGGCTCGACGCCCTCCGGGAGGAGGATGACTGGGATCGCCTCGTGGTCGCCGGCGTCGTGGAAGACGCGGGGTGGGCGGGGCTCATCGCGGACGGGGCGCGGGCACGAGGGTGGGCCGTCGACGGGCCCGAGCGCCTCGACGTCTGCCCGCGCATCGACCTCCGCGGCGGCTGGGACGCGTACCTCGGTCGGCTCGACGCGAAGCAGCGGCACGAGATCCGCCGCAAGGCGCGGAAGCTCGCCCGGGAGGCCGGGTCGGTCGCCCTGGTCGACGTCCCGGTGGCGGAGCTCGAGCCGGCCCTCGAGGACTTCATCGCGATGCACCGCACGTCGCCGGGCGAGAAGGGCAGGTTCTTCGCCGACCGCGACGTCGAGGACTTCTTCCGCGCACTCGCGAAGGAGCTCGGTCACGACGCCACCATGCGGATCCACCGCCTCGACCTCGACGGGCGGCCCGCCGCGATGACCCTGTCCCTCGTCGACCACGCGGAATGGGCCATCTACAACTCGGCGTTCGACCAGGAGTGGAGTGGCCTCGCGCCGGGGATGGTGCTCGTCGGCGAGGTCATCCGCAGCGCCGCCGACGAGGGTCTCGAGGTGCTCGACCTCCTCAGAGGGGACGAGCCGTACAAGTACCGATTCGGCGCGCGCGACCGCGTGGTCCAGCGGGCCAGAGCGACGAGGAGCTAGCGCAGCATGCTGACCGAACTGCCGGCGGTGGAACGTGTCGCGATGATCGCCATGCACACGTCACCGCTCGCACAGCCGGGGAGCGGCGACGGCGGCGGTCTGAACGTGTACGTCCTCGAGACCGCACGCCGCCTGGCGGCGCGCGGGGTGGGGGTCGACGTCTTCACCCGTGCGAGCGCCCCTGACGCGCCGCCGCGCGTCACCGTCTCCGACGGGTTCGACGTCCACCACGTCGCCGCCGGACCGCGGGCACCGGTGGCCAAGGAGGACCTGCCGAACCTCCTCTGCGCCTTCCTCCTCGGGTTGGAGCGGCACGTGGAGCAGCACCTCCCCGACGCCAACCCCGACGTCGTCCACGCCCACTACTGGCTGTCCGGCTGGGTCGGGCGGCGGCTGCGTGAGCGGTGGGGGGTGCCGTTCGTCCAGTCGTTCCACACGCTCGCCCGAGTCAAGAACGAGTCGCGCACGCCCGGCGACGAGCCCGAGCCGATGCTGCGCGTGGTCGGCGAGACGCATCTGGTCGAGGAGGCCGACCGGATCGTGGTCTCCGTGTGCGGCGAGGCACGCCTGCTGCACCGCCTCCACGGGACGTCGGGGGCACGACTGTCCGTCGTCCCGCCGGGCGTCGACCACGACATCTTCCATCCCGGGGAGGCCGACCCGCCCGCGAGCGCCCCGCCCGGCGACGGTCCGCTCCTGCTCTTCGTCGGGCGCCTCCAGCCGCTGAAGGGACCCGACGTCGCCGTCGAGACG
>JBOHEE010000209.1:0-2707 GCA_050700895.1 Nitriliruptorales bacterium
AAACCGGCGCTCGTGAGGTGGTCTGGCGTCGAGTGACCGCGCTGAAGCACACTCGGTAGCGGCCGCACCGAGCTCCGCCACGCTCACGACGTCGCTTGGTCTTTTGCCGCCGGACCGGTCGGCCCACCAATCGGAGTCTCGTCCTCGGTGCACCCACCAGAGAACAGGACGAGCATCACCGCAACGAGCGTCAGCGGACCCCTTCGCACGGCCGATCAGCGCAACGGACGCTACGACCCCTTGGTCTTCCTCGCCGCGCTCGTCGTGGGCGTCGCGCTCTTGCCGGCGATGTTTTGCTTCGCGCCGGCCGTGTTCTTGGCCGCACCCTTCTTCTTGGTGGCCTTCTGAGGCACGCCCTTGCCCGCTGCGAGCACGGTAAGCGTTCCCGGCGCAGGGACCACCGTCGTCTCCTCCTCCGATGACCACCGCACCCGCACGAGCGACCCCGTCACCGCAGTGACAACGCCGTCGCGGTCTGGCCCCTTCATCGACGACAGGCGAATCCGGTCTCCAACCTTGACCATGAGCTGGCACCTCTCCTCTCGATGACACGATGTTTGCACCCTGCATGGTGGTCCCGCCAGGGTGTACCGCCACGACGGACGGACCGACGGCTCCGACCGCTGGACCGGCCCGAAGCGGGTCGGCAGGCAGTGGGCCGCAGTTCCACATCGTCTTCGAGCCGAAAGCGCTTCTTCCAGGGCACCCACGACGCGGCCGTCATCGCCGATCGTGAGGAGGTGGGTTGCTACGTCGGGCACGTCGTCGTGCTGAACCGTCAAGTCGAGCCATCCGATACGCGCGGAGGGTTCCTTCAAGCGATCCACGATCTGCTCTGGCAGTACTGGCCACGCCGCGCAGCGGGGGTGGCTTTTCTGGTCTGATATGACAGACCGCGGTAGCTGGCGAGAAGGCCGGCCAGCGTCATCTGCTCGGTGTTGGGCAAGCAGGGTTCGTAGCGGGCAGCGGCCGCATCTCTGCGACTACACGGAGGAGGTCGCGGGCGCCCGTGCCGCTCGACGGATGGCGCAGCTTGCTCATCGCCCTGGCCTCGATCTGGCGGATGCGCTCGGGGGTGAGGTTGAAGTGCTCACCGACCTCCTTGAGCGTCCGCGGCTCGCCCCGATCGAGCCCGAAGCGAAGCTTGAGGATCTCGCGCTCGCGCTCGTCGAGCGGGACTAGCAGACGGGCGAGCTCCTCGGGGAGCAATGCCGTGGCGGCGATCTCGAACGGGCTGTCGGCCGAGCGGTCCTCGACCACATAGCCGATCTCGGCGTCGCCGTCCTCGCGCAGCGGCTCGGACAACGACAGCGGCTCGGGGGCGAACCGCAGCGCCTCGGTGACCTTGGCCTGCGGCATCTCGACCTCGCGGGTGAGCTCGGCGAGCGTGGCCGGGCGGCCGTACTTGAGCTCGAGGCGCGACTGCGCCTTCTGCAGGCGGGCGAGCGTGTCGCCGACTGAGACCGGGAGGCGGATCGTGCGGCCGGTGTTGGCGATGCCGCGGGTGATCGCCTGGCGGATCCACCACGTCGCGTACGTCGAGAACTTGAAGCCCTTGCGCCAGTCGAACTTCTCGACGGTGTGCATCAGGCCGAGGTTGCCCTCCTGGATGAGGTCGAGCAGAGGCAGCCCCGACCCCTGGTACTTCTTGGCGATCGACACGACGAGGCGCAGGTTGGACTGCACGAACTGGCGCTCCGCCTGCTCGCCCCGGCGAGCGGTGCATCGCAGTTCACGTCTGCGGGCCGCCGTGACGTCCTTGCCGCCGGCGTCGAAGGCCTCCATGGCGTCTTTCCCTGCTTCGATCGCCTTGGCCAAGCGGACCTCGTCTTCCTTGGTGAGCAAGGTGTATTGACCGATGTCGGTCAAATACAAGCGAACGAGATCCTCGTCATCGTGTTCAACGCGATCATTGGCCACGGCGGCTCCTTGTTGAGCGGCCCGGACCGGGTGGGTGTCATAGCTCCACCCCGTATTCCCGGGAGGACCCGCCCAACGATATCGCCACATCGCCGGGGAACCGGATGAAGGGCGACTGCTCGTCAACCGCTCCTACGAGCGGGAGGCCTCCGGGGGTCCGCACGCGCCGTTCGAGGCGTCCTCTCATCTCAAGGGCCCAGACGGGGACGTGACCCGTTGCGCTCCGTCACCCTGCACTCGGTGCCTTCGTAGCGCCCGCGGCCGATCACCTCGGCGGCTTCCACCGCGATCAGCTGTTGCAGCACCAGCTGCACGGGTCACGGATCAGATCCTCGCCCGCGCGAAACGCGTCGAACGGCGCGGACACGACAGACTGGGACAGGGCTATCGGTGACAGTTCTCCCTCGCGCCTGCTTGGCGGTTCACACCATGACTCACGCCGATGACCCACCAGGTGGTGGAGCCCGCCGACTACTCCGCGGGACGCACACGTAGCTCGACCGACTCGTCATTCGGGTCGCCTCGTCCCGCTGCCGTCTCCTCGTCGCAAAGGCGCGGCAGGGACTACGCATGCCGATCAATTCCTGGCATGACTCGCTAACGGGCGGTGCTTGGCGCCGCTGGCTCGACGCCCTCGGTCGAGAGCGCCAGCTCAGTTATCGATATGTCGATCCGTTCGACACGTCTCGCCGGGACTTCAAGGAAGTGCCGGCGGCGAGGGCGCCCTGTTCGGCGCGACGCTCGGGGCCGCCGTCGATGCCGATGCTCCGAGCGCCGCCGAGTCGGT
>JBOHEE010000210.1:0-4540 GCA_050700895.1 Nitriliruptorales bacterium
ATCTCCGCCTACCACCACCTCCTCGGCGCGGAGGCGTTCGCCGCCTCCCACCGCCCCGACCTCGTCGTGCGGTTCGGCCGCCTCGCGCAGTCGCGCCCGCTGCTCACGTTCCTGACGCCGGACGTCCCCCAGATCCTCGTCGACCCCGACGCCATGTGGCTCGACCCGACCCGGGCCCTGGCGGAGATCGCGGTCGGCGACGCGTCGGCGTCCGCGGCGGCACTCGGCGGACACCTGCCGGGCCGGGAGCCCTCGACCTGGCTGGCGTCGTGGCGGGAGGCCGAGGAGCGTGCCCGCGCGGCGATCGACGACCTTCTCGACGGCCTGGCGACGCCGAACGAGCCCCGCGCCGCCCGCGACGCCGCGCTTGCCGTCCCCGATGGCGGGACTCTCGTCGTCGGCTCGAGCATGCCGGTCCGCGATGTCGACGCGTATCTCCCCCGGCGCGACGGGCTGCGCGTCACCGGCAACCGCGGCGCGAGCGGCATCGACGGGACCGTGTCGACCGCGCTCGGCGTCGCGCTCGGCTCCGCCGCGCCGACGGTGGCGCTCGTGGGGGACCTCGCGCTCCTGCACGACAGCAACGGCTTCCTGCTGCTCGACGAGGGGGTCGACCTCCCGATCGTCGTCGTGAACAACGACGGCGGCGGAATCTTCTCGTTCCTCCCCCAGGCGGATTTCCCGGCGAGCTTCGAGCGCCTCTTCGGAACCCCGCACGGACGCGACCTCGGCCGCCTCGCCGTCTTCCACGGCCTCGACCGCGAGGTCGTCGATCGCCCCGACCGCCTGCGCCCGGCGATCGACGCGGCGCTCCACGACGGGGGGATCCGCCTCATCGAGGTCCGGACCGACCGGGGCGAGAACGTCGCCCTTCACCGCCGCCTCCAGGAGGCGGTGACCGCGGCGGTCTCCTGATCCTCGCTACCCGGCGGTGACGACCGTCACGGGGATGTCCACCCGACGCTCGAGCCGGCTCCCGAGGTCCATCCCGAGCCAGCGCGAGATCCCGGGCGGCAGCGTCGACAGGATGATCCCGTCGCAGTCCTGCTGGGCGAGGCTGTGCTCGATGGCGGTCATCGGGTCGGGATGGCCGAGGTCGCCGTCCGCCTCCGCGCCGGCTGCGCTCAGCGTCCCGAGGAGGCGGTCGAGCCGGTGCTCGGCCTGCTTGCGGGCGGCCTTGAGCAGCTCCTCGTCCCCGTCGGGGCCGAGCGCCCCGACCGTCGGATCGGGCGGTACGACCATCCGCGCCAGCTCCTCCGGTGGTGTCTGCGGTACGACCACGTGGAAGCGGCACGGCCCCTCATCGATGCGGGCTCGCAGCTCCTTGGCGAGCTCTTCGCCGCCCAGCGTCTGGTTCGCCACGACGAGGTAGGTCCGCATGGCTCCCCCCTCCTGCCGTAGTGCATCCATCTTCGCAGCCTGAAGGGGCACCGGAGGGGACGAGCGGCCGAGCGCCGTACGCTGCGCGCCCGTGCCGCGCCGACGTCTGCTCCTCGACACCGCGCCGCTGCGCGACTCCCGCGAGTACCGCCTGCTCTACTCGGGGCAGATCGTCTCGATGCTGGGGCGACAGCTCACCGTCGTGGCGATCCCCTACCAGGTCTTCGTCCTCACGCGCTCCTCGCTGCTCGTCGGCCTCGTCAGCCTCGCCCAGCTCGGCCCGCTGCTCGTGACCTCGCTCCTCGGGGGCGCGCTGGCCGACGCCTTCGACCGGCGCCGTCTCCTGCTCCTCTCGAACGTCCTCCTGGCCCTCACGAGCGTCGGGCTCGCCCTGAACGCGGCGTCACCCGCCCCCGCGGTCTGGCCGCTGTTCGTGCTGAGCGCGGCCAACGCCGCCTTCTCGGCCGTCGACCACCCCACCCGCGCCGCCGCCGTGCCGGGCCTCGTCGAGCGCCGGCAGCTGCCAGCCGCCTACGCCCTGAACCAGATCGGCTTCCAGCTCGGCCACGCGGTGGGCCCCGCGATCGCGGGCGTCATCATCTCCCAGGTCAGCCTGGCGGCCGCCTACTGGATCGACGCCGCGACGTTCGGGGCGGCGCTGCTCGCCGTCGCGGCGATGAAACCGATGCGACCCCAGGGCGGTGGGCGGCCGGTCAGCGTCGCGTCCGTCGTGGAGGGGCTCCGCTTCCTCCGCGGCCGGCGCGTCATCCAGTCCACCTTCTACATCGACCTGAACGCGATGATCTTCGGCATGCCGCGGGCGCTCTTCCCCGAGCTCGGCACGACGGTCTTCGGCGGGGGCGCGAACACCGTGGGGCTGCTCTACGCCGCCCCCGGCGTGGGCGCGTTCCTCGCGTCGCTCGCCTCCGGCTGGGTCAGCACCGTCCACCGCCAAGGCCGGGCGGTGCTCGTCGCGGTCATCGCCTGGGGCGCCGCGATCACCGGCTTCGGGCTGACGTCGTGGCTGCCCCTCGCCCTCGTGCTGCTCGCGGCCGCCGGCGGGTCGGACACGATCTCGGCCGTCTTCCGCAACACGATCCTCCAGCTCCGCGTCCCGGACCGCCTGCGCGGCCGCCTCTCCGCGGTGCACATCGCGGTCGTCACCGGCGGCCCGAGGCTCGGCGACGTCGAAGCAGGGGCCGTCGCGACCCTCGTATCGCCCCGCTTCGCCGTCGTCTCCGGCGGTCTCGCGTGCCTCGCGGGCGTGGGCATCCTCCACCTCCTCGTCCCCCAGCTGGACCGGGTCACCGCGACCGACCGCGAGATCGAGGAGGCCGCCTCCGACGTCCTCCCCGTCACGGACCCGTAGCACGCCCGGAGGGGCTCACGTCCTTAGGCGCGGCTACGGGCGGCCGGGCGCGGCGACGGGCACCTTGCCGCGCAACAGCGGGCCTTAGGGCAGGTCGGCGAGGAGGCGGCTGAACACGCCCTGCAGCGTCGCCTTGCCGTAGTCGTGGCTCGGGCTGCTGGTCGTCATCACCGCCAGCGCGACCCGGGTGCCGTCCTCGTAGCCCAGCAGGACCACCTGGTGGTCGACGGAGCCGGTCCCCGAGCCCCACCCTCCCTTGAAGTGCTGCGTCCACCCCTCCGTCTCGACCTGCCCGATGCCCCACCGCTGCTCGGGGACGACCTCGGTGAGCAGCCCGAGCGCGTACTCGCGGTGTCGGGACGGCACGTAGCCGTCCACGTCGAGCATGAACGCGACCTGGTCCCGCGCCGAGGTCCGGCTGTTGCCCCACGGCCGCGTGTAGGAGAAGTCCTGCATTCCGGCCCGCTCGGCCAGGGCGTGCATCGGCGTCGGGCCGAGCATGTTCGCGATGCGGGTCGCCGGCTCGTTCGCGGAGCGTCGGATCATCGGCTCGAGCAGGTCGCGGTCCGACCGGGTGAGCTCACGGTCCCGGACGTCGGGATGACGCAGGTAGGCGACCATGAACATCACCTTGAGGACGCTGGCTGCGGCGACGCGGGTCTCGGCGCGGTCCCCGACCTGCCGCCCGTCCGTGCCGATGACCGCGAAGCTCACCGACCCGGACCGCTGCCTGCTGTACTCGACGGCCGCGTCGAGGTGCGGCTGCCAGACGGGGCTAGGACACTCGGCGTCACCGCGGCGGCCACCGCCCTCGCCGCGCTCGACCTCGGCGATCACCCCTATGGCTCGCACCACCACGCTGGCGGCCTGCTCACGCGCGAGGGACGCCGTCGGTGCGTAGCGACCGCCGCCGTCACCGCACGGTCGTCGCGTCCCCTCGACGAGCCCGTACTCGAACGCGGCTTCGATGGCGTCACGGTGGACGCTGCCGGCGACGTCGCCGAAGTGCGGTCCGGCCGCGGCGGTGAACCGCTGTCCGGTCGCCCATTCGACGGCGCGCACGACGAGCGAGGCCGTCTGCTCGCGGGGCAGGGGGCGGTCGGGCGCGAACGAGTCCGCGTCGACGCCCGCGACGACTCCCGCGTACGCCAGGGTGTGGACCGCGTCGTCGAAGGGGTGACCCTCGGGCACGTCGCGGAAGCGCGGACGGCGCGGCTCGGTCAGGCGGTCGCCGCGTCCCAGCGCCCCGAGCATGCCGTGCGCCATGCCCGCGAACTGGGCCCGGCTGACGTCGGCGCGGGGCACGAAGAGGACGCGCCCGTCGCTACCGCGGCTGCCCCGGACGATCCCGAGGTGCCACAGGCAGTCCACCGCCGCGCGATGCATGACAGCGATGTCGTCGCGGTCCGCGAACGGCGCGGCGGTCGCCCCCGCGCATGGGTCCTCCTGGGCACGCGCCGTGTCCGCGGCCGGCGGAACCAGCGCGACGGCCACCGCCGCCACGACGACCCCGACAACCGACAGCCCTCGGATACCCCGCCCGCCTTCCCGCACCGACCTCACCGTAGCGAGATGTCGGCCTCCGCCTGCCCGTCCGGGGGCACGGCTGCGGCCCGCGGAGCGGGCGGGACGGGCGCATCCCGGTCCTCCTCGCCCCGTGCCCTGCCGGGGGCCAGCAGGGTGAGTCCCGCGCCGGTGAGCACCGAGAACACGATCGAGCCCGTCCACATCTCGACCTCCCACCCGATCCCCCAGAGCGCGTGGGAGATCGCGAACCACGCCGCCCAGGTC
>JBOHEE010000211.1:0-1831 GCA_050700895.1 Nitriliruptorales bacterium
TCGTGGGGCTGCACGTACACGTCGAGGTCGTAGGTCCAGCGGGGCCGACCGTGGATCGCCGACGCCAGCCCGCCCAGGAACGCCCACGGAAGGCCGGAGCCGTCGAGCGCCCCGGTCACCTTCGCGACGACGTCGAGGAAGACCGGCTCGGGGACGTCCTGGCACGCGAACGTCCACTCGAGCGGGGGCCCGGACGCGCTCGGTTCAGGGTGCAGATCCTCCACGTCCAACCCGTACCCAGATCGGACGTTGGGGTCACCTGAGACCCTCGAGGTAGCGGGCGGCGGCCGCCCGGCACTCGGGGTCGAGGAGCGCGGAGACGAGCGCATGGGCGTCCGACCAGGCGCGGTCCCGCCCCACCATGGCCGACGTGATCGCGTCGACGTGCTGCTTGGTTGCGCGGATCGGGAGCGCCGCCTTCGCCGCCAGCTCGCGGGCGAGGGCGTCGACCTCGGCGTCGAGGCTCTCGGACGGGACGACGCGGTTCACGAGACCGAGGTTGCGGGCCTCCGCGGCGTCGAACGGCCGACACGTCATCACCAGCTCCTTGGTGAACGCGGGGCCGATCTCCCGAACGAGGCGCGGGATGCCGCCCCACGCGAGGGGGATGCCCAGGTCGACCTCGGGGATGGAGAATCGGGTGCCGACGGCAGCCACCCGCAGGTCGCAGGCGGCCGCGAGCACGACGCCTCCGCCGACGCAGTGCCCGTGGAGGCGGGCGATGGTCACGGCCTCCATCGCCTCGACGGCGTCGGCCATCCGTCGGCCCGCGTCGGCGGCGACACGGGGCGTCGCATCGCCCCCGTCGCGCTGGCCACTCCCCTGCCGGCCGAACGAGGACACGTCGGCGCCGGCCGAGAACGCGCGTCCTCGCCCTCCGACCACGACCACACGTACCTCGGACCGCGTGTCGAGCCACCGTGCCGCCGCCACGAGCTCCTCGAGTGCCGTCGTCGACAGCGGGTTCAGCTTGTCGGGCCGGTTGAGCCACACGCGCCCCAGTGGGCCATCGAGCTCGACGACGAGGGTGCTGAAGTCGGGTTGGTCCATGACCCGATGCTCGCAGATGGCAATGAGGACGCGACGGTGCGCGCCGCCAGGAGTGGAGCGCATGCGAAGGGGCAGACTCGCCCATGAAGGACGACCTGGAGGTCGGTCATGGCCAGCAGCGAGCCATCGCAGCGCTACGTCCAGCCGGGCTGGTTCACCAAGCATGTCTTCAACCGGATCGTCGCCGTGCTCACGCGGGCGGGAATCAGCATCTGGGGATCCCGAGAGCTGCGGGTGCGAGGGCGGCAGAGCGGTGAGTGGAGGACGACGCCCGTGAACCTCCTGACGTACGAGGGCAATCGCTACCTCGTCGCGCCTCGCGGCGTGACGCAATGGGTTCGCAATCTCCGGGCCGCGGGTGAAGGGGAGCTCCGCGTCGGGAGGCGGACGGAGGCGTTCCGAGCGACCGAGCTCCCCGACGAGGAGAAGCCTCCTCTCCTTCGCGCCTACCTCAAACGCTGGAAGGCTGAGGTGGGCGTCTTCTTCAGGGGCGTCGGTGCCGAGTCGTCGGAGGCCGACTTGCGTCGTATCGCTCCCGACCATCCCGTCTTCCGAATCGAGCCGCCGTCGAACGACGGCCGCTGACTGACGCGCCGCAAGCCGCGCCCCCGACCGGCGGCCGCCTACTTCGTCGTTCGGGAGAAGCGGTCGTGCGCGACGGAGGGTGAGGTGACGAGCTCGACGCATTCGTAGCCATGGGAGCCGCCGTCGAGGTGGTCGAAGAGCCGCTCGCCACCGCCGAGCAGGATGGGCGCGATCACCAGGTGCATGTCGTCGATCA
>JBOHEE010000212.1:0-12044 GCA_050700895.1 Nitriliruptorales bacterium
GTGCGGCGGCGGCGGCCAGGGGGACGCGATCGTCCTCGAGGTCGCCGGCGAGTGAGCGCGATGCCGGACGTCGCCGAGCTCGTCGACGCGCTCGGCAGGGGCGAGCGACGCGCCGTCGCCCGGCTCCTGACGCTCGTCGAGGACAGCCCGCCGGAGACCCTGCGGAAGATCGTCGCCGCCGTCCATCCCCGGAGCGGCCAGGCCCGCATCGTGGGGATCACCGGCTCCCCGGGCGTCGGCAAGTCCACCCTCATGAACGCCCTCGCAGCCGAGCTGCGCCGACGCGAGCAGACCGTCGGCGTCGTCGCGATCGACCCGTCGTCGCCGTTCTCGGGCGGGGCGCTGCTCGGCGACCGCGTCCGCATGCAGGGCCACCACTCCGACGAGGGGGTCTTCATCCGCTCGATGGCGGCACGCGGCCACCTCGGCGGCATCGCCGTCGCGACGCCTCAGGCGGTGCTCGTCCTCGACGCCGCGGGCTTCGACATCGTCGTCATCGAGACGGTCGGCGTCGGCCAGTCGGAGGTCGAGGTCGCGTCGACCGCCGACACGACCGTGGTCTGCGTCGCGCCGGGCATGGGCGACAGCATCCAGGCGGCGAAGGCCGGGATCCTCGAGGTCGCCGATGTGTTCGTGATCAACAAGGCGGACCACGGCGGGGCGGGCAAGACCGAGTCGGAGCTCCGCGGCATGCTCGAGCTCGGCCACGAGCTGGGCGACGACGCCGGGTGGCGCCCGCCCATCCTGCGCACCGTCGCGGTGCGACCGGAGGGGATCGAGGAGCTCGCCGACGCGCTCGAGGCGCACCGCCAGCACCTGACCGACTCCGGCGGGCTGGCCGAGCGGCGCCGGCTCCGTGCCCGTCACGTCGTCCACGAGACCGCCGTCGCGCGGGTCCGCGAGCGCTTCGCGGCGCTCGACGACGCCACTGCCGAGGACGGCGCGTCCCTGCTCGACGCGCTCGCCGAGAAGGTCGCGAACCGCGACCTCGACCCCTACGCCGCCGCCGACCAGCTCGTCGAGGCGCTCGACACCTGACGGGTGCGGACCACGTCGGCTGACGGTGCGTCCCGCCGCACGCCCGAGTTTGCGCCTTGTCGTGCAGCCGCGATACTCCGCCGCCCACCGAAAGAGGCGCGGTCGTGGCAGAGCACATGGAGGTGGCGGAGCCGCCACGGCTCGTGACGCCCGCGTTCGTGCTGGTGACGGCCTCGACGTTCGCGTACTTCGTCGGCATCGGCATGCAGGCGCCGGTCCTCCCTCTGTTCGTCCGCGGCCCGCTCGGCGGCAGCGACACCGTCGTCGGCGTCGTGGTCGGGGCTTGGGGCATCACCGCCGTCCTCGTGCGTCCGTGGGCGGGTCGGCTCGCCGACCTGCACGGCCGTCGCCTCCTGATGCTCGTCGGCGCCACGGTGGCGGGCCTCTCGGTGGCTCTCTATGCGGTCGCCGAGGCGTGGTGGCTCCTGCTCGTCTTCCGCCTCCTGACGGGGGCCGGGGAGGCGCTGTTCTTCGTCGGCGGCATGACCGTCATCACCGACCTCGCGCCCGAGGATCGTCGTGGCGAGGCCCTCAGCATCTTCTCGCTCGGCCTCTTCGGCGGCATCGCGGTCGGGCCGGTCATCGGAGAGTTCGTGCTGATGCGCGCGGACTTCACCATGGTGTGGCTCGTCGGCGCCGCGACCGGTCTTCTCGCCGGGCTCGCCGTGGTGACCCTGCACGACACGCGCCCCGAAGGTGCGGCGACGCAGCCACGCGGTCGAGTCATCCATCCCGCCGGACTGATGCCGGCCCTGATCCTCTTCACGAACGTCTGCGGGCAGGCCGGCTTCCACGCGTTCGTGGCCCTCTACGCGCTGGAGCTCGGACTGCCGGGCGCGGGACTCGTCTTCGTGACCTTCTCGGTGGTCATGCTGTCGGTCCGGAGCATCGGCGCGAAGCTGCCCGACCGGCTCGGTCACAAGCGCTCTGCTTTGACGGCTCTCATCGTCTCGCCGCTCGGGCTCGTCGTGATGGCCGCCGCTCCGACACCGGCAGGCCTCTTCGTCGGCACCGCGGTGTTCGCCGGCGGACAGTCCCTCGCCTTCCCCGCGATCATGTCCCTCGCCGTCGGACAGGTGCGTGCTGTCGAGCGCGGGGCGGTGGTGGGAACCGTGACCGCGTCCGTGGACGTCGCGTTCGCCGCGGGGGCCGCTGCGCTCGGCGTCATCGCCGGTGTCCTGGGCTACCGCGGCGCCTTCGTGGCCGCGGCCGTCGCCGGCCTGATCGGGTTCGTCCTCCTGCTCCGCTACCACCCCGAGACCCGACGCGAGGTCTCCGCCGCGACGGTCACGGGACCCGAGCCGACGGTCTGGTGACGGCGATCTAGCCCGGCGGGCGCAGCCGAGCCGCCTCGCGGTCCAGCAGCGACAGCGTCTCTCGGACGTCGTCCTCGGTCGTGCGCAGGTTGCCGATCGCGAGGCGCAGCACGTAGCGACCGCCGAGCACCGCATGGCTGAGGTAGCTCCGCCCGGTCGCGTTCACCGCGTCGAGCAGCGACCGGTTGCGGTCGTCGGCCTGCGCCGCGTCGACACCGTCGAACAGCGCGCGGAAGCAGACGGTCGAGAACGGGGTGGGGGCGACGCGCTCGAAGTGCTCGCTCTCGTCGATCCAGTCGACGGCGATCTCTGCCAGCCGGAGGTGTTCGCGGATGCGGGCCGCGACGCCCTCCGACCCGAACCAGCGCAGCACCATCCAGAGCTTCAGCGCACGGAATCGCCGGCCGAGCTGGAAGCCCCAGTCCATGAGCGCTTCGACGTCCTCGTCGTCGGTGGCGAGGTAGTCCGGGACCAGGCGGAAGGCACGCTTGATCGCGTCGGGGTCGCGGACGAGGAAGACGCTGCAGTCGATCGGCGTGAAGAGCCACTTGTGCGGGTTCACGACGAAGGAGTCCGCGCGGTCGGCCCCGGCGAGGACCTCCCGCCGCTCCGGAGCGATCGCCGCGACCCCGCCGTAGGCGGCGTCGACGTGGAGCCAGATGCCGTGTCGCGCGCAGATCTCGGCGACATCAGGCACCGGGTCGACGCTCGTCGTTGCCGTGGTGCCCACCGTCGCGACGACCGCGATCGGGGCCCGGGACGCGGCGAGGTCGTCACCGATCGCCCGTGCGAGCTCCTTCGGGTCCATGCGGAACTCGTCGTCCGTCGCGATCTGCACCACGTTCCCGCGGCCGATGCCGGCGGTGATCGCGGCCTTCTCCACCGACGAGTGCGCCTGCTCCGAGCAGTACACCCTCGGCACCGCGCCCCCGTACCCGGCGGGCCCGTCCTCGCGGACGCCGGGGAAGCGGCGCTCGCGGGCGGCAGCGAGCGCGACGAGCGTCGACGTCGAGGCGGTGTCGAGGATGACCCCCCGGAACGCCTCCGGGAGGCCGAGAAGGTGGCGTACCCAGTCGGTGACGGCCTGCTCGAGCTCGGTCGCCGCAGGCGACGTCCGCCACAGCATCGCGTTCACGTTCAGAGCGGCCGCCGCGAGCTCGCCGAGGATGCCGGGACCCGACGCGGTGATCGCGAAGTAGGCGTGGAAGCGGGGGTGGTTCCAGTGGGTGATGCCGGGGAGCACGACCCGGTCGAGGTCGGCGAGTATCTCCTCCATCGGCTCGCCGGACGCCGGAGGGGCGGCGGGGACGCGGGAGCGGATCTCGCCCGGGCGGACCGTGGGCAGCACGGGGAGGTCTCCGACCCGCCCGAGGTAGTCCGCGACCCAGTCGACGAGCGCGTGCCCGTGCGCCCGCAGCTCGCCGGTCGGCATGTCGCCGAGGTCCATCGCTGCTCCGTCCGTCCTGTCGGCGGCACGGTACGAGCGGACCGTAGGGTGGTGTGGTGAAACCGGCGGAGGAGTCCACCGTGCAGGTCTGCGCGAACTGCGGTCACGACAACGAGCCGGAGATCACCCACTGCCGCACCTGCGGCGTCGAGCTCGGGCGCACGACCGATCCGGACGCGCACCCGGACGAAGTCGTCGACGGGACGTCGTCGACGGAACGCGCCCAGGGCGGCGAGAAGGCCTGAGCGCCGGCCCCGGTTCGGCGGCAGGGCGGGCAGTCCGGCAGAATCGGGACGAGAGGTTCCACGAACGTTTGATCGGCGCGACGCGGGAGGAGCCAGGCGGATGGCTGAGCAGGAAGGCTGGCGCGAGCTGCACGAGCGGTGGCAGGCGCGCTACGACGAGACCCCGGAGCGCGAGGGGCCGTTCGAGACGATGTCGGGGATCCCGCTGGAGGCGCTGTACGGGCCGCACAACGTCGAGCTGGACGCGGACCGGATCGGGGTGCCGGGCGAGTACCCCTACACCCGTGGCGTCTACCCGTCGATGTATCGCGGGCGGCGGTGGACGATCCGGCAGTTCTCGGGGTTCGCGGACGCGGTCCGGACCAACCGGCGTTTCCACGACCTCGTGAAGGCGGGCCAGCACGGGCTGAGCGTCGCGTTCGACATGCCGACGCTGATGGGGCTGGACTCCGACGACCCCAAGTCGCTGGGTGAGGTGGGCCACTGCGGGGTCGCGATCGACTCGGCTGCGGACATGGAGCGGCTCTTCGACGGGCTGCCGCTGGGGGAGCTGACCACGTCGATGACGATCAACGCCCCGGCGGTGACGCTGTTCGCGATGTACGCCGTGGCGGCGGAGCGGCAGGGTTGGAAGCTCGCCGACCTGGGGGGGACCCTCCAGACCGACATCCTGAAGGAGTACATCGCGCAGAAGGAGTGGCTGTTCCCCCCGCGGCCGCATCTGCGCCTGATGGGCGACCTGATCGAGTTCTGCACCGAGCACGTGCCCCGCTACCACCCGGTGTCGATCTCGGGCTACCACATCCGCGAGGCCGGCTCGACGGCGGTGCAGGAGCTCGCGTTCACGCTGGCGGACGGGTTCGCGTACGTGGAGCTCGGCAAGTCCCGGGGGCTCGACGTCGACGCGTTCGTGCCGCGGTTCAGCTTCTTCTTCGACGCGCACATCGACTTCTTCGAGGAGATCGCGAAGTTCCGTTCGGGGCGGCGGATCTGGGCGCGGTGGCTCAAGGAGCGCTACGGCGCCCAGGGTGAGCGGGCGAAGCTGATGCGCTTCCACACCCAGACCGCCGGGGTGAGCCTGACCGCGCAGCAGCCGGACAACAACGTCACGCGCACGGCGATCGAGGCGCTCGCCGCGGTGCTGGGCGGCACCCAGTCGCTGCACACCAACGCGCTCGACGAGGTGCTCGCGCTGCCCTCCGACCACGCGGCGAAGGTGGCGCTGCGCACGCAGCAGATCATCGCCGAGGAGACCGGGGTGTGCAACGTCATCGATCCGCTGGGCGGGTCGTGGTTTGTGGAGGCGCTGACCGACGAGATCGAGCGGCAGGCCGAGGAGTACTTCGACCGCATCGAGCGGATGTCGCCGGACGGGTCGATGCTGGAGGGGATCCTGCGCGGGATCGAGGACGGCTGGTTCATGAGTGAGATCGCCGACGCCGCGTTCGCGTTCCAGCAGAAGGTCGACAAGGGCGACTTCAAGATCGTGGGGGTCAACGCCCACACCGACGACACCGACATGGGCGAGCTCGAGATCCTGCGCATCGGCAGCGAGGTCGAGCGGGCGCAGACCCGCCAGCTCGCCGACTTCCGCGCCGCCCGCGACCCGAGCGCGGTCGAGGCGGCGCTGGGTGACCTGACCCGGGCCGCGACGACCGACGACAACCTCGTCCCGCTCATCATGGCCGCCGTGCGCGCCGAGGCGACCGTCGGCGAGATCTCTGAGGCCCTCCAGGAGGTCTGGGGCACCTACAGCGAACCCGCCCGCCTGTGAGCACCGGCAGGTCGAGCGACGCGGAGGAGCGTCCCGCCCCGACCCTCCCGCCGGTCGAGCGGATCGCCGAGGGCGCGTGGAGCCTGCCGCTGCCGATCCCGGTCAACCCGCTCGCGTACGTCCTCGCGTACGCGCTCGAGACCGGCGACGGCGTCGTGCTCGTCGACTCGGGCTGGAACACGCCCGAGACGTTCGAGGCGCTCGAGCGCGGGCTCGCGCGGCTCGGGGCGGAGATCGGCTCGGTGCGGGGCGTCCTCGTCACCCACATCCACCCCGACCACTACGGGCTCGCCGGCCGCATCCGCGAGGAGTCCGGGGCGTGGGTCGCGCTCCATCCGGCCGACGCGGCGCTCGTCCACTCGCGCTACGAGGACGTCGACGAGCTCCTCGACCGGATCGAGGCCTGGCTGCGCGCGGCCGGCGCGCCGGAGAGCGCGGTCGACGACCTGCGGGACGCGAGCCTCGCGATCCGCCACCTCGTCGTCACCGCCCAGCCCGACGTCCTGCTCGAGGACGGCGACCGCCCCGACGTCGCCGGCTGGGACCTCGTCGCGGTCCACACACCGGGCCACACCCCCGGCCACCTCGTCTTCCGCGCCGACGCCGCCGGGCTCGTCTTCACCGGCGACCACGTGCTGCCGCGGATCACGCCGCACGTGGGGGTGAACCCGCAGTCGACCGACGATCCGCTCGGCGACTTCCTCGACTCGCTCGACCGCCTGCGCGGCCTCGGCGAGGTCCTCGCCCTCCCCGGTCACGAGTACCGCTTCGACGATCTCGACTCCCGTCTCGACGCGCTCCGCGCCCACCACGAGGAGCGCCTCGACGACGTGTTGCGGATCGTCGAGGAGGGCGCGGAGACGGTGTGGGACGTGGCCAGCCGCTACCGCTGGTCGCGGGGGTGGGACCGGCTCGAGGGGTTCATGCGCCGCGCCGCGCTCGGCGAGGTCCAGGCCCACCTCCGCCAACTCGAGACACGCGGTCGCCTCGAGCGGGTGGAGGCGACGCCGCTGCGCTGGCGCCTCCCCGCCGGCCGGCCGTAGGAGCGCCTCCGGGAAGGTCAGCCCGGCACGTGCCGGAGAGAACTCATCGTCGTCGGCTGGACGCTCCAGAACGAGCCCGACAGCGCGAATGCCCGCGCGATGAACGTCGCCATCTGACCCCTGGGCACGGTGTCCTCGGGGCAGTACAGGGGACCGTCGGGGTCGCAGCCGGAGGTGATCCCGGCCTCGGCGATCGCGTTGATGTTCCCGAAGTGCTCCGAAAGCGGCGCGACGTCGGCGAAGCGGACGGTCGTGACCGGCTCGAGGCCACGGGCGCGGGCGAGGAACGTGGCCATCTGCGCCCGGCTCACCTTGTCGGCGCCGCAGAAGGACGAGAGGCGACACCCGCTCGCCACGTCCCCGAGCCATACCGCGCTGATCCGGGCCTCGTGGGTGCTGCCGCCGACGTCGCGGAAGAGCGGGAAGCCGTTTCACCCCTCATACCAGCGTCCCGGAGCCGCGGCGGGGTACGCCCGGCCACGGGCCGAATGGCCAGCGGTACGCGCCGCTGCGCACCCGGGCGCCGTCGACCTGATCGCCGGCTGTCGCGCGTCGGACGGGGTCGCGTACCGTTGCCGACAGGCAGGAGGTTCGGCGTGACCGTGGAGTGGTGGGAGCAGCCGGTCGCGGCGGACCGGGACGAGGTCCGGCGCCGGCACGAGGAGAGCCGGGCGAGCTCGTCCACCTCGGCGAACACCCGCACCCGTACTGGGACTCCTTCCCGAGGCTCGACGACGAGCAGGTCGCGCGCCTGCCACAGACCTTCTCGCTCCTCGCCCGCAAGCCGACGTAAGCCCACGGGCGGGAGACCGGAGGCGCGGAGCGCCGGAGGCGGGAGGGACAACTAGTGCCGGTTCTCGTCACCGCCCCCGAGGGCGAGGTCGGCAGCGACCTGCTCCGCCGGCTGGCCGCGACCGGGGGCCAGATCCGCGCCTTCTGCGGCGCCGAGGCCCCGATCGCGCAGTTCCGCCAGCTCGGCGTCGTCTGCGCGGCCGGGTCGCTGCTCGACGAGGGCCACCTCGAAACCGCCATGGAGCAGGTGCACACCGTCGTCCACCTCGGCGTCTCACCGCTCGCTCCCGATCCTGCAGGGCTCGTGAAGGAGACCGCGACCGTCGTCACCGCCGCGGTCGGCGCCGGGGTGAAGCGCTTCGTGACGTTGTCGCTGCCGGGGGCCGACCACGCAGCCGTGGACCCTCTGCGGGACGCCGCCGCCGAGGTGGAGGAGATGGCTGCGGCGATGCCCTGCCCGTCGGTCGTCGTGCGCCCGTCGCTGGTCGACACCGGGACGCTCCGCGAGGTGCTCGCGAGGACGGCGCTGGCCAGCGAGGTCCTCGACACACCGGTCGCGCCCGTGCGCCCCGCCGATCTCGCCTCGCTCCTCTTCCAGCTCGACGAGCAGCGTGACGTCGAGCTCGGCGATCACGAGGTCCTCGCCGCCGACGGTCCCCGCGTCGCGAGCCTGCGCGAGTACCTGCGGGCCGTCGGCGTGACCCCGCTCTCGCTCGTCGGCCGCGTCGTGGAGCGGTTGCGCCCGAGCGGCGCCGGCAGCCTCCTTCCCGACGTCCTGGTGGGCGCCTGGACCTCGCCGGCGGAGGTCGTGGACGGCTGGGAGTTCACGGCGGTCACCCCCGCATCGCCGCTCGACGCGGCGCCCGGGTAGAAGCGCGGCCGCCGCCCGATTAGCGTCCGCTGGACACCACCGGAAGGGAGCCAGGCGTGGCATTCGAGGTCAGGAAGGTCGAGATCGGTAGCGTCCAGGACGCGTCGGGGATGACGCGTCTCATCGAGGACGGCGTCTTCGCGGCGGACGACGTCGTCGCGATCATCGGCAAGTCCGAGGGCAACGGGGGCGTGAACGACTACACGCGCATCCTCGCCGACCAGGCCTTCCGCGGGGTCCTCATGGCGCACGGGAGCCGCAGCGAGGACGAGGTGAAGTCGATCCCGATGGCGTGGTCGGGCGGCTGCGACGGCGTCATCACGCCGCACGCGACGGTCTTCGCCCGCACCGACGACGACGCCGGGGCGGGAGACGAGCCGCGGCTGTCGGTCGGCATCGCGATGAGCGACATCCTGCTGCCCGAGGACATCGGGCGTCCCGCGATGGTCGAGAAGGTCGCGGCCGGGGTGAAGCAGGCGATGAGCGACGCCGCGATCACCGACCCGTCCGAGGTGCACTACGTCCAGACGAAGACGCCGCTGCTGACCCTCGACACGATCAAGGACGCGCACGCCCGCGGGCAGACGGTCTACACCGAGGACACCCTCTACTCGATGGACATCAGCAACGGCACGACCGCGCTCGGCATCGCCGTCGCGCTCGGCGAGATCGACATGCCGACCGCCGAGCAGATCGGGCGCGACCTCGCCCTCTACTCCTCGGTGGCGTCCTGCTCGTCGGGTGTGGAGCTCGACCGCGCCCAGATCGTGGTCGTCGGCAACGCGCCGGGCGTCGGCGGCCGCTACCGCATCGGGCACTCGGTGATGCGGGACGCGATCGACGCCGACGGCATCTGGGAGGCGATCCGGAGCGCCGGCCTCGACCTGCCGGAGCAGCCGCACCACAGCGACCTCGACGGCCGCCTCGTGAACGTCTTCATCAAGTGCGAGGCCGACCCGCGGGGCGAGGTCCGGGGACGCCGGCAGCTCCCGCTCGACGACTCCGACGTCCACCACCACCGCCAGATCAAGGGCGCGGTCGGCGGCGTCGCGGCGGCGACGATCGGCGACCCGGCCGTGTTCGTGTCGGTCGCCGCGCTCCACCAGGGACCGTCGGGCGGCGGTCCGGTCGCCGCCATCGTCGACGTCTCGCGGTGAGGGGCGCCTGGGGGCTCGGGGGCCTCAAGCAGTCGAGCGGCCTCTCCAAGTCTCTCCTTGGCCGCGGAACGTAGGCCCCCGACTAGGGGGCTCGGGGGCCTCAAGCAGTCGAGCGGCCTCTCCAAGCCTCTCCTTGGACGCGGAACGTAGGCCCCCGACTGACAGACAGATGCGCGAAAGCCCTTCCCGCGAGACGTCGCGCTGCCTAGGCTCCCGCTCGGTCCCGTTGGACACTATTCGTACTTCGGGCTGCGGAGCAGCGGACACGCCCGCCAGGCGTGAAGCCGCCCCGGACGGGCCCCGTCCGGGTGAACGGGGGCCTTACGCCTCTGGGAGAGGGAGCCAAATACATGAGTTCAGCTGACGCGGTCGTCACCGACCTCAACTACGGCATCGACGACGTCCCCAAGCCCTTCGCACGGGCGCTCGGACTCGGACTGCAGCACGTCCTCACGATGTTCGGGGCGACCATCGCCGTCCCGCTCATCCTCGGCCCGTCCATGAACATGGGACCGGCCGACCTCGCGATCCTCATCAGCTCGGTCTTCATCGCCTCCGGCATCGCCACGATCATCCAGGCCGCCTGGGGCAGCCGGCTGCCGATCGTGCAGGGGGTGTCGTTCGCGTTCCTCGGTCCGTTCTTCGCCATCATCGCGGTGCATCCGAGCCCCGACGCGATGCGCTACATCGCCGGAGCGATCCTCGTCGGCGCCGTCGTCGAGGCGGCCGTCGGGTTCTCCGGGCTCTTCGGGGTCATCCGCCGCTACATCACGCCGGTCGTCATCGGTCCGGTCGTCGCCCTCATCGGTCTGTCGCTCTTCCCGGCCGCGGCCGGGACCGCGTCGCCGAACTGGTGGCTGGCCCTGCTCGTCGTCGCCGGCGTCTTCGTGTACTCGCTCATCCTCGCGCCGAAGGTCCGCTTCTTCTCGCTCTTCCCGATCCTGCTGGCGATCGTCACCGCCTACGTCGTCGCGCTCGTGCTGAGCCTCGTCGGCGTCATCGGCGAGGGCAGCGCCGCGTACGTGAGCTTCGCCGGCGCTGGCGACGCGCCATGGGTCCGCAACGTGGCCGGCGTCAAGGGCCTGCTGTTCCCGTGGGGCACACCGCTCGTGTCGTTCGGGTTCGTCATCGCGGTCCTCGCCGCGTACCTCGCCTCGGCGATCGAGTCGTTCGGCGACTACCACGCGGTCTCGCAGGTCTCCGGCCTCGGCGACCCCGACGAGCGGACGATCAACCGCGGCATCGGCGCCGAGGGCCTCGGCTGCTTCGTGACAGGTCTCGTCGGCGGCTTCGCCTCCACGAGCTACACCGAGAACATCGGCCTGATCGGGATCACGAAGGTGGCGAGCCGCTATGTCGTGATCGTCGGCGCGATCGCGCTCGTCGTGCTCGGATTCGTCACGAAGACCGGCGCGCTCGTCGCGACGATCCCCGGACCGGTCGTCGGCGGCGCGTACCTCGCGCTGTTCGGTGTCATCGCCGCCATCGGGCTGTCGATCCTGCTGCGCGCCGACATGAGCTCGCAGCGCAACATCCTCATCGCGGGCTTCGTGCTCTTCATGGGGCTCGTCGTCCCGAGCTACTTCTCCGGCCTGCCGGGTGACTGGACGCTGCTCGGCGTGGGTTGGCTGACCGACCTCGCGAGGAGCATCGGCGGCTCCGGCATCGCCGTCGGCGCCCTGCTCGGTCTCTTCCTCGACAACGTGCTCCCGGGCACGGACGTCGAGCGCGGCATGATCGGCGGCAGGGCCCCGGTCCCGACGACCGAGGCCAGCGAGCTGCCGGGCGCCCTCGGCGACGCCAGCCCGGACGCGCCGACCGCCTGATCCGAACCGAACGAACCCGTGGGGGCCGTCTCGAGGCGGCCCCCACGGCTTTCCCGCCACCCTCCTCGTGCCGAGGTGTCGCAGCGTGATTAGCCTCCGCGTCGTGTGGAGCCAGGTGTGCGTGTGGTAGCGGGCGTCGCGAGCCGTGCCCTCGCCGGCCTCCTGCTCGGTCCTGAACGTCAGGGGACCGTGATCGGGGCGGTCCGTTCCGCGGCCCACACGACCGTCGGTTCGGAGGTCGTCGCCCTCGTCACCGCGGACGCCGTGCTCGTGCCGAACGCCGTGGCCCTCGCCGCGCCCACGAGCGACCGGCCGCTGGCCGGCGTCGTTGCCGGGCAGGCGCTCACGGTCGGCCGCGGGCGGATCGAGGCCCGGTCGGTCCAGGTGGAGATCGTGCGCTGGTTCGACCCCCGTCCGGCCTTGCCCGGCATCGACACCGCCGTGCTCGCCACGAGGACGAAGCAGCTCGAAGCCCTCCTGCCGCCGCTCGAGTCCGGTATCGCGGCGCGGGTCGCGGAGCTGCGCACCGCTGCCG
>JBOHEE010000213.1:0-2777 GCA_050700895.1 Nitriliruptorales bacterium
TCTCGCGCCCGGCGGGATACGCCGGCGGGTCGGAGGGGATCGCGAGCAGCAGCGCGAGCACGTCCGCGCCGGCGACCTCCAGCGCGTCCGCCCGCCACCCCCGCAGTCCCGCCACGGGCTCCGCCACCTCGCTGCCGCCCGGAAGGTCCGGCGACGGCAGGGGCGACCTCGTCGCGGTGGGCAGGACGACGGTCGTCTCCGCTCCCGCCAGCCCCGCGACCCCACCCAGTCCGGTGAGCTCCCCCAGCGCCTCCCGCAGCCCGGCGTCCGACGCTGCGTACGGGTGGCGGCGCGGTCTGCCCGTGGCCGGTTCGCGGCCCTTCGGCAGTGGCAGACGCCCGCCCGCTAGGGGGCGTTCGCCCCAGACGTGCAGGCGGTCGTCGGAGGTCCACAGCGCGTGGAGGACGGTCACAGGCCGGGCTCCGGACGCGGCCGGGCCGCCTCGCGACAGACGGTCATCGGTCGTCTCCGCTGTCTCGCAGGTGCGTCCGGGGAAGGCCCTGGCGCGCAGCCGAAGGGAACGCCTCAGATCGCCGCGAGACTAGCGGCTGCTCGCCTGCAGGAGCAGTGTCTCCGACGCGAGACGCAGAACACGCGCTTCCTCGCGTCACTGGGCCGGACCGCTCCTACCATCCGACTGCGCCTCCGCGGCTGGTCAACGCGGTCGGGAGGATGCATCGGTCGGTGACGATGGGGCGGTTCGATGTCCGTGTCGGTGGGCTCCGGGTCCGGGCGTCGGCCGGGGCACGGCGGTTCGCTGTCGATCGTCGTGGGCGAGGACGACGTCCACCTGCGCTCGATGTTCGCGCAGGCCCTGCGCGGGGCGGGGTTCGGCGTGGTCGAGGCCGGCTCCGGCGAGGAGGTCCTCGACGCGCTGAAGCACGGGGCGCTGCTGGTCGTGCTCGACATCGTCCTGCCGGCGGTCGACGGTCTGGAGGTGCTCGCACGGATCCGCGGCTCGCACGACGTTCCCGTGATCATGGTGACGGGTCGGGGGGAGGAGGTCGACCGGGTCGTGGGCCTGGAGATGGGCGCCGATCGACGTCGCCCACCTTCTCACCGCCATCAGCCGCCTGCTCGCCCACGGCAGCCCCACGGCATGAGCCGGGTCGCCACGAGCGGCCTCGGCGACGCGGACAGAGATCTTCGACGCTGCGACGGCGACCCGGACACCCGGCTGCGCGACTTCGACCTCGCCGACGCGCGGGCTCGGATCACCGAGGCGATCGAGACCGCGGCGACCACCTACCCGCCGTTCGAGACGCAGACGACCGCTGGGAGCCCGAGTACCAGGCGACGGTCCGGCTCCCCCGGCCGCAGGGACCGGCGGCGCTGATGGCGGCGATGGAACCGCTCGACGGCGACGAAGCTGAGGGCTGGACGCTCGGCTTCGGCGGGATCGACCCGTTCGAGGACTACGAAACGATGATGCGCGACGGGCTGCGGAAGGCCGTCGGCGGCGAGGAGACGCTCGCGAACCTCGACACCGACCCGCTGCCCGACGAACCCTTCGACCGCGACCCTGTCCCCGACGACGTGCGCGACCGGGTCGGCGAGGTTCTCGAGCTGCTCGACCGCTGCTGCGAGGAGCTGTTCGACGTCGAGCACCGCACCGCCTGCCGGCGGCTGCTCGCCGACGTCGCCGCCGGCGACCCTGACGTGTTCCGTCGACGCGGACGGCCCGCTCGCCTGCTCCCCACGCGGCAGCGGTCGGGCAAGATAGGCCGCCGTGCGGGGACACCGCCGGGCCTGGTCGTATGGGAGGGACAGGATGGCGTCGAAGCGGTCGACGAAGCTGGAGGATCGCGTGGTGCGCGCGGCCGAGGCGGCGCTTGCGGAGAAGGACTTCGTCGCCCCGCTCGACGTCCTGATCGGGCTGGGCTGGCTGCCGCAGCCGCATCTCGACCGCTGGCGGCAGGGCAGGGTCGCCTGCCTCGAAGCGGTGACGCAGGCGAACCTGTCCAAGATCTCCGCGGCGATGAAGGTCTTGCGCCGCTGGGCAGGCGAGCAAGGCCTGACCCCCAGCGAAACCGGCTACGTCGCCCGCACGCGGGACCGGCGGCGGCTGCGTTTCAGCAAGAGCGGCGACCCGTCGATCGAGCAGGCCTACCGCACGCACTGGATCTCGCCCGACCTGTCCGACCGCAAGCGTGCACGTCTGCAGGAGCGCGCGAGGCCGTCCACCCGACCTCGTCGTCATCTCCCCGCTCAACGACTGGACCTGCCACGAGTGCGGCGGCACCGGCGGCCTGCTGATCATGGACGCAGCGGGACCGCTGTGCCTGACGTGCGTGGACATGGACCACCTCGCCTTCCTGGCGTCCGGCAACGCCGCCCTCACCCGCCGGGCGAAGCAGGCGAGCCGGCTGTCGGCGGTCGTGGTGCGCTTCAGCCGTGCCCGCAAGCGCTACGAGCGGCAGGGGATCCTGGTCGAGGAGGCAGCGCTGGAGCAGGCCGAGGTCCAGTGCCTGGCGGACGAGGAGGTACGGGCCCGACGCCGCGAACGCGACCGGGCCCGCCGCGCGGTCCAGGACCAGGAGCTCCAGGCGCGCCTGACCGAGGAGATCGTGCGTCTGTTCCCCGGCTGCGAACCGGACCGGGCGGAGGAGATCGCCCGGCACACCGCGGTGCGGGGCAGCGGCCGGGTGGGGCGCACCGCAGCGGCACGCACAGGGACGGTCCCGGATCGTGCGGGTGCGGCGTCACCAGGGGCGGTCGGGGGTCGGCTGGAGCCGGCGCTGGAGCCGTCGGGCGGCTGCGGTCACAGCCGCCGGGTC
>JBOHEE010000214.1:0-3853 GCA_050700895.1 Nitriliruptorales bacterium
CGCCTCAGCTCATCCGACGTCGGTCATCAGCTCGGCCAGGCCGCGTCGATGTTCGTGAGCGTGGTGTCGAGGTCCTGGCTCCCGCTGATCCAGGCCACCGACTCGGACCAGAAGGCACCGGCACCCACCGCACCCGGCATCAGGTCGGAGGCGTCGAACCGGGCGAAGTCCGCGGTCGCGAGGATCTCGCCCTGACGTGCGAGGCTCTCGGTCGGGTAGACGCTCGCGTCGAAGTCCGAACGGACCGAGAGGTTGCCGGAGCCCTCGTGACCGTGCCACGCCGCCTGCCCCTCGGCCGACAGCAGGAACTCGACGAAGTGCGCCGCGACCGGGTTGTCGGTGTGGATCGCGGCCAGGTTGCCCGCGAACAGCACGGGGCTGCCGACGCTCTCGTCCACCGGCGGCAGGTACGCGACGTCGTAGTCGGTACCCAGCTCGCCGTCGAACTCACCCTCGATGAAGCCGGCCTGGCGGTGCAGGAGGCAACCGGGCGGGTCCTGGAACATCGGCTGGACCGTGTCGATGAAGGGGGTCTGGAGGATGCCGGTGGTGCCACCGACGACGTAGTCCTCGTTGAACCAGATCTCCTCGAGCATCTCGAAGGCCTCGCGCACCTCGGGCGAGTCGAACGGAAGCTCGTGGCTCACCCACTGGTCGTACACGTCCGGCCCGTGCAGGCGGAGCATCAGGTCCTCGATCCAGTCGGTGGCCACCCAGCCGGTCGCCCCACCGCTCTCGATGCCGGCGCACCACGGTGCCCGGCCGGCCTCGGTCATGTCACTCGCGATCTGATCCGTCGTGCTGACGAGGTCGTCCCACGTCTCGGGAACGGTGTAGCCCCCAGCGTCGAAGTCGTCCTTCGCGTACCAGAGCAGGCTCTTGTTGGCGACGTTCACGGTCACGCCGTAGGCGGTACCGCCGAAGGTGCCGGTCTCGACCATGCCCGGGATGAGCTCGGCCGGGAGGCTGACGCCAGCCTCGTCGAGCGTCTTCACCCCGCCGCGGTCCGCGAGGGTGGCGAGCAGACCGGGCTGCGGGTAGAGCGCGATGTCGGGCGGGTTGCCGCCGGTCACCCGGCTCACAACCACCTGCTCAAAGTCCGGCGACCCCTCGACCTCCACCTCGTTGCCGGTCGCCTCGGTGTACGCGTCGACCGCCGCCTGCAGGGCGGCCACCTCGTTCTCGCCGGTGATGGAGTGGAGGATCGAGACCGAGCCGCTCGGCGCGGCCTCGCCCTCGTCGGTCGTGTCCGTGGTGTCGGTCGTGTCGGTGGTGTCGGTGGTGTCCCCGGCAGTGTCGCCGTCACCGTCGCCGCCACCGCACGCGGTGGCGATGAGGGCCAGGGCAGCCATCGCCGCCAACCATCTGCTGAACCGGTAACTCGTCATGGCTCCTCCGTCTCTGTCACTGCCCCCCAGCGATCATCACTCTGACGACCGGCCGCGCGCATGGGTGACAACTCCGTTGCGCGCGGACCACGAGCCAACCACCGCAGTAGTAGGTCAGTCAACGGTTCGTGTCCCGCGTTCGCATGGCGTCAGCGGAGGGCGCTGCCGCTTTCGATGTCGAAGAAGTGCAGATAGTCGGTGTTGAAGCCCACGTCGAGGAGCTCTCCGATGCGGGGTGGGGAGCCGGGCTCGAAGCGGGCGGTGAAGACCTGCCCGCCTTCGCGGGCCTGTTCCTCGAGGGCGCGGAAGGCGTCCTCGTCGTCGACCGCCTCGCGCATGTCCTCGGTGATGATCGGAGGCGCGCTGGTGCCGAAGTGGACCAGCATCTCCCCGCCCAGCTGCTCCACCAGGGTGACCTTGCGACCCGGCCACCGCTGACCCTGGGGGGCCGCACCGTCGGGGCGGTAGAAGTGCTCGGGGCGCGTGCCGACAGCGACCTTGCGGCCGACGTAGTCCCGCACCCCCGGGTAGCGGCCGAGGGCCGCGTCGGGGATGTCGAGCACGGTGGTCGAGCCGAGCTGAACCCCCAGCCGGCCCTCGGTCTGGTTGATGGTGGCCTCGGCGAGGTTCATCGCCGGCGAGCCGATGAACCCGGCCACGAACAGGTTGTCGGGGTTGTCGTACAGGTGCTGCGGGCTGTCGACCTGCATCAGCACGCCACGCTTGAGCACCGCGACGCGGTCGCCCATCGTCATCGCCTCGACCTGGTCGTGGGTCACGTACAGCGTGGTGACCCCCAGCTCGTTCTGCAGCTGGGCGATCTCAGCCCGCATCTGCACCCGCAGCTTCGCGTCCAGGTTGCTCAGCGGCTCGTCCATGAGGAACGCCTGCGGCTCGCGCACGATCGCACGGCCCATCGCCACTCGCTGCCGCTGCCCGCCCGACAGCGCCCGCGGCTTTCGCTCCAGGTACTCGGTCAGGCCCAGCGTCTGGCCCGCCTGCCGCACCCGCCGGTCGATCTCGTCCTTGGGGAACTTCGCCAGCTTCAGCGCGAACCCCATGTTGTCGTACACGCTCATGTGCGGATACAGCGCGTAGGACTGGAACACCATCGCGATGTCCCGCTCCTTCGGGGTCAGGTCGTTCACCACCCGGTCGCCGATGGCGATCTTGCCCTCGGAGATCTCCTCCAACCCGGCCAGCATCCGCAACGCCGTCGACTTTCCGCACCCCGACGGGCCGACGAGGATCACGAACTCCCCGTCCTCGATCTCGAGATTCAGATCCTGGATCGCCACGGTCCCGTCCGGGTAGCGCTTCCACGCCGCCTCGTACTGGATCCTCGCCATCAGCTCCGCTCCCGGTTCGGTGGGCTCCTGAACAACGGCATCTTGCTCGGGTGCCCCCGACCTGGCAACCCCCTCGCGAGATTCGCCCGCGCGTCAGGTCGCCGACGACCCATCGCCGTGGCGGAGCAGGCTGAGGGCGACCGCGGCGTACTGGCCGAGCGCGAGGTAGTAGAGGAGGGCAGAGCCGAGGTAGATCGTCCAGGCTCCCCCGCGGAGCTGGGCGGAGTCGACGGCAGCGGCCAGCAGGAAGAGCGGGAGGGCCCACATCAGCCCGAACGTCGCCGCCTTCCCCAGGTCGGTCACGGCGGGCGGCTGCGCGCCGCGACGGAGGAGGACGGCCCCGCCAACCAGCGCGACCGCGTCACGAGCGAGGACGAGGGCCACCGCCCACACGGGCAGGAGGCCCGAGACGATCATGGCGATGCCGACCGCGGCCACGAGCAGCCGGTCGACGATCGGGTCGAGCAGCTGCCCGACGCGCGACACCTGCCCGAACCGCCGGGCGACGTAGCCGTCCAGCCAGTCGCTCGAGGCGATGACGACGAGGATGACGAGCGCGCGTCCCTCCCTGCCGCCGACGATGTCGAGGTAGGCGAACGGGAGCCCGAGGATGCGGACGACGGAGATCGCGTTCGGGACCGTGACGATGCGGTCGCTCGCGACCTCGGGCCCGCCCCGGTCGCCGACGCGGAAGACCGACCCGGGCCGGCGGGGTCCGTCGTGGCGAGGAGATCCGCTCATGTGCTCCGGAGCGTAGGCATCCGACGCCTTCGGCGAGCGAGGCCCGGAGCGCAGCGGAGGCATCTGGCACCCTCTGGTACCGTCCGAACCACGGGCTGTGGCGCAGTCAGGCAGCGCACTCGTCTGGGGGGCGAGGGGTCGCCGGTTCAAGTCCGGCCAGCCCGACCACCTACCTTCTCTCGGCTCCCTCCTGCCCGAGGTCAGCGGAGGCAGCCGCCCTGCTTGTCGGGTCTGACGTGGGCGTGCATCTCCCGACGTCCGTCGAGGTGCTGCTGGACCAGCTCGCCGTCGCTCGCGGCACCGAGCGGGGCCGCCGTGGTGACGGTCGATGCCATCGCCTCATCCCATCCCGTGGGTCGCGCGCACGCATGCCTC
>JBOHEE010000215.1:0-8917 GCA_050700895.1 Nitriliruptorales bacterium
TCGACCCCGAGCCCGACCGGCACCCCGGCCCGGCGGTAGGCGGCGACCGGGGCGATGCCCGAGGCGAGCCGCATGTTCGACGACGGGCAGTGCGCGACCCCGGTCCCGGTTGCGGCGAGGCGGGCCACCTCGTCGTCGCTCACGTGGACCGCGTGGGCGTGCCAGACGTCGTCGGCGAGCCAGCCGAGGTCCTCGGCGTAGGGGACCGGACGGGCACCGAAGCGCTCGAGGCAGAACGCCTCCTCGTCGCGGGTCTCGGCGAGGTGGGTGTGGAGGCGGACGCCGCGGTCGCGGGCGAGCTCGGCGGAGGCGCGCATCAGGTCGGGAGACACCGAGAACGGCGAGCACGGGGCGACGACCACGCGCACCATCGCGCCCGGGTCCGGGTCGTGGAAGGCGTCGATGACCCGCTCGGTGTCGGCGAGGATCGCGTCCTCGTCCTCCACGATCTCGTCCGGCGGCAGACCGCCGTGGCTGCTGCCGAGGCTCATCGACCCGCGTGCGGCGTGGAAGCGCACGCCGACGTCCGCGGCGGCCTCGATCGTGTCGTCGAGGCGGCAGCCGTTCGGGAAGAGGTAGAGGTGGTCGGAGGACGTCGTGCAGCCGGCCAGCGCGAGCTCGACGAGCCCGAGGGTGGTGGCGAGCCGCAGCGCCTCGGGGGTGAGCCCCGCCCAGATCGGGTACAGCGTGGTGAGCCAGGTGAAGAGGTCGGCGTCCTGGGCCGCGGGCACCGCGCGGGTGAGGTTCTGGTAGAGGTGGTGGTGGGTGTTGACGAGCCCCGGCGCGACGACGTGGCCGCGGAGGTCGACGACCTCGTCGGCGGTCTCCGGCAGCTCGTCGGTCGGCCCCACCTGCTCGATCCAGCCGTCGCGAGCGAAGAGCCCGCCGTCGGGGATCTCGCGCCGCTCGGCGTCCATCGTGACGAGGACCTCGGCGTGGCGGAGCAGCAGCGTCGTCATGGTCCCGGCAGGCTAGAAGAACCGTCCGCTTGCTGAGGCGGGCGGTGGCGCGCCGATCCTCATGGTCTGGCGAGGTCGTCTCGACGGACCTCCCATCCAAGGCGTCCGGCGGCCGGCTAGCGTCCCGCCAGACGAAGGGCGACGAGCGGAGACGGTGCCGGTGGCGGTCGAACCCACTCTCGAGGCCATCAGGCGCGCGCCGAAGGTGCTGCTCCACGACCATCTCGACGGTGGCGTCCGGGCGACGACCGTGCTCGACCTCGCGCGCGAGGCCGGCTACGAGAACCTGCCGACGACCGACCCCGATGACCTCGCCGACTGGTTCCACCGCGGTGCGAACCGGCTCGACCTCGGGCTCTACCTCGAGACCTTCGCCCACACCGTCGGCGTCATGCAGACGAAGGAGGCGCTGACCCGCGTCGCCGCCGAGTGCGCCGAGGACCTCGCGAACGACGGCATCGTCTACGCCGAGGTCCGCTTCGCCCCCGAGCTCCACCTCGACCGCGGGCTGAGTCTCGACGAGGTCGTGGCCGCGGTGATCGAGGGCTTCGAGCAGGGCAGCCGCGACCGCCGGATCGTGATCGGGACGCTGCTCACCGCCATGCGGACGGCGGCCGGCTCGATCGAGATCGCGGAGCTCGCGGTGCGGTGGCGCGACGCCGGCGTGGTCGGCTTCGACATCGCCGGGCAGGAGGCGGGCCACCCGCCGACGCGGCACCTCGACGCCTTCGACCTCGTCCGCCGGGCGAACTTCCACATCACCATCCACGCCGGGGAGGGGTTCGGTCTCCCGTCGATCTGGGAGGCGATCCAGCTCTGCGGCGGCGAGCGCCTCGGCCACGGGGTGCGGATCGTCGACGACATCGAGGTCGACGGGGACGAGATCCGACTCGGCCAGCTCGCCGCCTTCGTCCGCGACCGGCGCATCCCGCTCGAGCTCTGCCCGACATCGAACGTCCACACCGGCGCGGCGGCGTCGATCGCGGAGCACCCCATCGGGCTCCTCCACCGGCTGCGCTTCCGCGTCACCGTCAGCACCGACAACCGCCTGATGAGCGACATCACCCTGTCGGGGGAGATGGCCCGACTCGTCGAGGCGTTCGGGCTCGGCTGGGACGACCTCGAGTGGCTGACGATCAACGCGATGAAGAGCGCCTTCTACCGCTTCGACTGGCGCCTCCGCCGCATCAACGAGGTCATCAAGCCCGGCTACGCGGCGCTGCGGGCCGAGAGCCTCGGGTCGCCGCTCGACGGCGTCTAGGAGGATGGTGTTCAACGTGGTGTGCGGCTGGGCGAGGACAGATCGTCATCTGGCAAGGCGCGGAGAGCGCCGCGCAGCAGCGCTACGCAAGCGAGTCCGCATCGCAGCCAGGGGCGATCTGGGCCGCCCAGGCGTGCGCCAGAGTTGGACACCACCCTCCTAAGCGAGGCCCGCATGGGTTCGGGGACGGGGATGCCGGACGCCGCGGACGGCAGCTTCCTCACCCACCTCCAGTGCAGCCTGACGGGCGAGCGGTACGCGGCCGACGAGCCGCACAACCTCTCCGACGCCGGCAGGCCGCTCCTCGCGCGGTACGACCTCGCCGGGATCGCGGACGCGGTCGACCGCGACGACCTCGCCCGCCGCCCGCCCGACCTGTGGCGCTGGGGCGAGTTCCTCCCGGTGCGGGCCGAGCACGTCGTCTCGCTCGGCGAGCCGACGACGCCGCTGCTCGACCTCCCGGCCACCGCGGCGCGCCTCGGCGTGCGGCGCCTGCTCGTCAAGGACGAGAGCCGGCTCCCGACCGGCTCGTTCAAGGCCCGTGGGCTCGCGGTCGCCGTGAGCATGGCGAAGCAGCTCGGGATCACGCGGCTCGCGATGCCGACGAACGGCAACGCCGGCGCGGCGCTCGCCGCCTACGGCAGCCGCGCGGGGATGGAGACGTTCGTGTTCTGTCCCGCCGACACGCCGGAGATCAACGTGCGGGAGATCGCGCTGCAGGGCGCGCACACCTGCCGCGTCGACGGGCTGATCGACGACTGCGGCCGCCTCGTCGCGGAGGGGAAGGCGGAGCACGGCTGGTTCGACGTCTCGACCCTGAACGAGCCGTATCGCATCGAGGGCAAGAAGACGCTGGGCCTCGAGCTCGTCGAGCAGCTCGGCTGGCGCGTCCCCGACGTGATCTTCTATCCGACCGGGGGCGGCACCGGTCTCATCGGCATGTGGAAGGCGTTCGCCGAGCTCGAGGCGGTGGGTTGGATCGGTCCCGAGCGTCCCCGGATGGTCGCGGTCCAGTCGGAGGGCTGCGCCCCGATCGTCCGCGCGTACGACGAGGGGACGGAGCACGCCGAGCGGTGGGAGGACGCGAGCACCTTCGCCGCCGGCATCCGGGTGCCGGCGGCGATCGGGGACTTCCTGATCCTCGACGCCGTGCGGGCATCCGGCGGCTTCGCGATCGCGGTGAGCGACGCCGCCATCGAGGAGGCCCGTTCGGAGGTCGCCCGCGACGACGGGCTCCTCATGTGCCCGGAGGGGGCGGCGACCGTCGCCGCCCACCGCGAGTCGCTGGCGCGCGGCCTGGTCTCCCCGGACGAGCAGGCGCTCGTGTTCAACACCGGCTCGGGCCTGAAGTACCCCCTGCCCGAGGTGTCGGGCGCGTAGGAGGCTGGGGTCCGACTGTGGCGCTCAGTGCCGGTGGGGCGGCGCCGCAGGATCGACGCGAACGTCCGCGCACGCCACACCCGGCGGCACAGGGGGCAGTGCGAGCTCGCGCAACCATGCCCGCGGCACGACCCCGACCTGTGCGCCGTCCCCCAACGTGCGGACCCCCACCCACGTCGCACCGTCCGTCTCGTGGACATCGACGAGCTCGACCTGCTCGCTCGCCCGCAGCTCGGTGAAGGCGGGACCTCCGGGCTTCCCGACGAGCGGCGTGGGGCAGCCCGGCGGCTTCCCGACGACGTGGACGGTGCCGCGGAGGTAGAAGTCGTGGATCCACCCGCTCGCCGGCGGACCCTCCAGCGCCTCGACCCGGAGCCACTCCGACCGGGTGCCCGTCACCGCGACGAGCGTGCCGTCGGCCACCTCGGCCGCCTCGGCACCCTCTGGTTCATCGAGCAGCGCCACCGTCGGCGTCGCGAGGAGACCGTGGTCGTCGCGGCCGCTGACGAGCAGGATCGGGCGCTCGACGCCGGGACCGGCCGGCCGCACCGCCACGATCGCCGCGATTGCGACGACGGCGGCGGCAGCGAGGACGGCCGCCGCGGCCCTGGGACGTGTCACCCGTTCAGCACGTGGCGGGATTCGCCGTGCCCTGGGTCGCGGGTCCGTCGTCGGGGCACCAGGAGCCCCCGTCGGGGCTGCGCCGGTAGCTGAGGTCGTCGGCGGAGGTCGTGTAGGTGTGGCTGTCGTAGACCGTCGACTGGTCGGCGGACAGCAGTCGCACGTCGTCGCCGGTGTTGTTCAGGCGGAAGCTCGACCAGGTCACGACGTGGTAGCCGCCCGCGGCGATCACCGTCCCGCTCGGGATCTCGACCGGGCTGCTGCCACCCTCGATGTCGTCGACCCACAGCCCGGAGACGTCGATGTCGACCGACGTCGGGTTGAAGAGCTCCACCCACTCGGTCGCGAAGGTCGCGTTGTCGGGCACGTACTCGTTGAGGACGACGTCCGCGGGGTCGCCCGTGCCCGGGTCCGGGTCGCCGCCGCCGGGGGGCTGGGCGCCGTAGCTGCGTGTCCCGGCGTCGTACGCCACGTCGTAGCCGGTCCCGCCCCCGGTCGTGTGGAGCCAGATGTCACCGTTGGCATTGAGCGTGCCGCTGTAGTCGATCGGGGTGCCGTCGGCCTCGTCGAGGTCGCACGGGTTGTTCGTGAGGTAGATGTCGGCACCGACCCCGTCCGCGTTCGGCACCGCCCGCAGCTCGTCGAGGACCCGGTTCGCCGGGTGGCCGTAGGAGTTGTTGCCGCACGAGATGACCGCGGTCTCCGGCGCGAGCGTGGTGACGTAGGCGTGGTTGCTCGAGTGCGACGAGCCGTGATGGTTCACCCGCATCGTCTCGACGTCGCCGAACGCGTCGGCGACGGATGCCTCGACGTCGTTGTACGTGTAGCCGAACGACGAGGTCGAGTACTCCCCGTCGGTGTCGCCAGCGGTGGCGTACTCGTAGTCGCCGTAGCGGAAGCGGATCGCGATCGAGTAGTCGTTCTCGCTCGGCGGGGTCGGTTCGTCGACGTGGTCGCCGCTGACCGGCGTGACGCCGTCGGACTGCATGACGCCCTTCGCGTTCGCCTGCAGCACGACCGCCTCGACCCCGGTGCCGAGGTCGAAGCTCGGCCACGGATCCTCGTTCGTGAGGGTCAGGACCTTGCCCTCGATGTTGGTCCGGTCGTACTGGCCGCTCGGCCCGTACACCCAGCAGATCCAGCGCCGCGCGGTCGACGACGTCGTGCCGGCGTGGTGGTAGACGACGTCGGCGGAGGGCTCGGCGTTCGTACCGACCTCGCAGTCGCCGTCGCCGTTGCTGTCGCTCCAGGTTCCGACGTCGCGGGTGATGAGCTGACCGACCGAGAAGTCCTCGACGTCGGGGTGGAGGAGCTGGTAGATGCCGTTGCCGTAGTTGGACGTGTCGTGGGGGTTGCCGGCGTAGCCGATGTGGTCGAGGTGGATGTGCGAGGACATCACGTAGTCGAGGTGGACCCGGCCCGCGACGGCGCAGATGGCGCGGATCTCGTCGGCGATGCGCATCGCGTTCGTGTCGTTCTGCGCGTTCCAGGCGTTCTCGCCGAGGTCGATGAGCATCGTGCGCCCGGTCGGGCCGACGACGAGCTGCGCGTCGCCCTGCTCGACGTCGAAGAAGTAGACGTTGAGCTCACCCTCGACCCAGGTCCCCGCGGTCGAGCACGGCGTTCCGTCCACCGCGGTGCTCCCGCCACCGCCGCCTCCGCCGTTGCCGGGCTTCGCCGCCTGTGCCCCCGTCCCGGCGAGGCTCACCATGACCATCAGCACGGTCACGAACACGATGTTCAGCCTGCGCGTCCGCATGCCCACCCTCCTGCGCCCACCCGGCGCATCCGCCTGTGGGACACACAGTAGTCAGGAAGGCTCGGAGAGCGACGGATCTTCGGTGCTCGTCTCGGCGCCGGCCCTCCACCTCGTGCCGTCGGCCCGCGGGGCGATGCCGAGCCGGACGAAGACGAGCGGGGCGACCCCGCCGATCCAGAAGCCGAGGAGGCCGAACTGGACGTAGCGGTAGACGAGCGCCACCGGGTCAGCGCCGTCGGGGAGGACGGCGTCGAGCCCGAGGAAGATCGCCGCGACGCCGACGAGCCCGACGAGATAGCGGAGGAGCCGCGGGACGACGCGGCCTGCGGTGTCGAACCCGCCCCGCTCACGGACGAACACGATCCCCGCGCCGAAGCCGAACAGCGCTGCGGCCGTCGTCACGACCGCCTCCAGGCTCATCGGCGGTTCGGTCGGGTCGACGCCGATCCAGCCTCCCGGGACGACCCATTCCCTCGAAAGGAAGCGCACGGCGCCAGCGGCCGCGATGAGGGCGGAGGAGGCGCCGAACGCGAGCAACCGCTGCTGCCGCGGGCTGCGTGCGGCGATCCACGCTCCCACCGGCGCTCGCCAGCGCAGAATCGTGCCGAGGAGCAGCGCGCCGACGAGCCATCCGACGAGGATGTCCTGGGCGAAGTGGACGCCGAGGTGCATCCGCGTCCAGCTCAGGGCGACGATGAACGCGATCGCCGCGGCCCACACGGCGCGGGTCCGTGCCTCCGCGGCTAGCAGCCCCCATATGACGACGCCGTTCTGCGCGTGCCCGGAGGGGATGCCGAAGGTCGACTCCGGGCGCAGCTCGAGGGAGGGATCGATGAACGACGGCCTCGGGGTGTGGAAGGCGAGCTTCAGGATCGAGTTCAGCCCGGCCGAGAGGAGCAGCGCGACGCCGGCGACGATGCCGAGGCGACGCTGCAGCGACCAGTAGAGGAAGGGGAAGACGAGGACGTAGAACTCGATGTCGCCGAGAGTCGTGACCGCCTGCGCGAGCGGGGTGAGGAAACCGGCCCGCTCCTGCAGCCGTCGGACGAACTCGAGCCCGGGGTGGGTGACCGCGGGGGCCGGGTCGGCGGTGAAGGCGAGCGCGCCGACGAGGGCTGCGCCGAGCGCGGCGACCAGGCCCAACGACCACCTATGCCGGCGGCGGCGAGGGGAGGAGTCCGCTGCGGTCACCGGTGACGTCCTCGGTCGGCGACGTCGGGGGCCGGAGGCTATTGCGGCCGAAGGGTGTACGAGCACCTCGCCCGCCACCGCCTCCGAGGGCCCCGGGTCCCGGGGTGAATGTCTTCCACGCCGAGCGCGAGGAGGAGCCCCCGGACGCGGTCGCCTCCCCGGTCAGGACGGCCGGGCGGTGAGGTAGTCGAAGTGATCCGGGAAGGCGAGAACCTCGTCGTCGCGGTACCGCTCCTCCATCTCCTGCAGCCCCTCGCGGAGCTCGGCGTCCTCGAAGGTGCTGAGGACGGACATGCAGCGGCTCGCGACCATGGCGAAGTACGAGCCCCGTGCAGAGGCTCCGAGCCGTTCAACGTACCATCCGCTGCTCTGCATCAGCGGCTCATCATCCAGAACGGGCGGGAACTTGGCGATCGCATTGGCGCTGGCGTCGGCAGTGGGCTTCGGGGTGGCGGACTTCCTCGGCGGGGTGGCGACCCGACGCTCCCACACGCTGCCGATCACCGGCCTGTCGCAGGCCGTCGGTGCGGTCCTGCTCGTCGTGGCGGTGCCGCTGGTCGGCGGGAACGTGACGAGCGACGCGCTCGTCTGGGGCGGGATCGCCGGGATCGGCGGTGCGGGCGGGCTCGCCCTCTACCTGCGGGCCCTCGCGATCGGCCCCATGGGCGTCACCGGACCGTTGGCCGCCGTCGCGGGCGCGATGGTCCCGGTCGTCGTCGGCCTCGCCATGGGTGAGCGCCCGGGGCTGCTCGCGAGCATCGGGGTGGCCGCCGGCGTGCTCGCGGCGGCGCTCGTCTCGCGTCCCGCGCCGTCCGCCGTCAGGACGAGCAGCCCCTGGCGGACCGCGACCAGTCGCGGCGTGCTCGCGGCCCTGGGCGCCGGTCTCCTGTTCGGCCTCTTCTTCGTGGCGCTCGAGCGCGCCCCGACCGACTCGGGGCTGTGGCCGCTCGTGGGCGCCCGCGCCACCGGACTCACCCTGATCCTCGCGCTCCTCGCCTCCCGCCGTCCGGCCCTGCCGAGCCGCGTCGCCGCCGGCACCGGGCTCGTCAGCGGCGCGCTCGACATGGCCGCGAACGTCCTCTTCCTGCTCGCGGTCCGCCAGGGGCTGCTCGTCCTGACGGCGGTGCTGACGTCGCTCTACCCGGTGATCGTGCTGCTGCTCGCGCGGCAGGTCCTCGGCGAGCGGCTCAGCCGGACCCAGTGGGGCGGCGTCGCTACCGCGCTGACCGCGGTCGCCCTGATCGCCGTGTGATCAGCGCGTATCTCTATGTATCGCATCGGTGCTACGCTCTTCCCAAGATCGCACAGGAGGGGAGCACGTGACGGCTGCAAAGTCGTTCCGGCTGCCCGAGGATCTCGTCGACCGGATCGCGCAGCGGGGCAGAGAGGAGGGTGTCTCGCAGACCGACCTCGTGATCTCCCTGCTCGACGAGGGGCTCAAGGTGCGCACCTTCCCCGGGATCGTGTACCGCGACGGGCCCACCGGCCGGCGCGCCGGCCTCGCGGTCGGTCCCGACGTGTGGGAGGTGATCGGCACCGTCCGCCAGGTGACCGGCTCCGGCGAGGCCAAGGTCCGCAACACCGCAGAGATGCTGTCCCTGCCCGAGCGCTGGGTCCGGCTCGCGGTCGAGTTCTACGCCGCGTTCCCGGACGAGATCGATGAGCGCATCAGGAGGAACGACGAGGCCGCCGCGCAGATGCGCGAGCGTGCGGAGCGGCGCGAGCGCCTTCTGACGTGAGATGGCT
>JBOHEE010000216.1:0-3062 GCA_050700895.1 Nitriliruptorales bacterium
GCCGGGACGTAGCCGGAGCGTCCACTCGGTGAAATCCTCGTTAGGCTCGATCGACTCCGCCAAATACGGCCGCAACTGACCATCCGCGTCACGAGTCATCAACGGGTCATAGATAGCAAACGCAGTGTTGAAACCACCGCCACCCAACCACGCGCTGGGCAAGTAGGTGCTCACCTCGCTCGCCAAAGCCACAACGACACTGCCACCCCTGACCGGCTCCTCGCTGCTCGCCTCCGGCCCGCTCACCACGTTCGCCCACCGAGGACTGTCGAGCACATCCGTCGTCTCGGATGTACCCGCTTCGTCACCCGTGTCGGCGCCAGCCTCCTCCGCAGCGCGGTCAGCCTCACCGTCGCCGCCCCCACCACCACCGCACGCCGCGGCCACCAGCATCACGGCAATGAACGCCGCGCCGACCCGAGCCCGTCTGCGCCGCGACGGCGTACGCCCTCCAAAGATCATCGACCCCTTGAACCCCTTCCGACAAACCGCAACCACACAACGCGTTCAACCACCACTTTATTGGCTAGAAGCGCCGAGAACAGCTTTGCACAATCCCCCCACGGCGCAAGTTCAAGCGAATGCACATGGAGCACATCGAAGAACCCCCCAGTCCCGCTCCGCGTGCAACAGGCCGAACGACATGACCCGCGTGACAGGTTTGCCGGGTCGATGCTCGGTGTCGTTGACCACGGTGAAGTCGTCGCTGCGCAGCTTCCGGGCGTACGGGGACCGGCCTGGCAGGTGGAGAACGCGCATCAACGGGCGTAGTCCTCCCGTCCGATCGCCGTGCGGACGCGAGTGAGCAGGTCGGCGGCCTCGGGTCGGGCCCGCTCCGCCCCGTCGTGGAGGATGCGTCGAATCTGGCCGCGGTCGTTCATCAGCTCCTGGTAGCGGTGGCGCGGCTCCCGAAGGAACTGTTCGAGGAACTCAAAAGTGAGGTCCTTGAGCTCCCTCCACGACATCCGCCCGACCTCCAGCGCCTCCCTCACCTTCTCCATATCCCCGTGTGGGGCGAGCTCGCGGTAGATCTGGAACAGCCCTGTCGTCTCGGGGTCCTTCGGCTCATCCGGTGCTGTCGAGTCCGTCTTGAACCGGCGGATCAGCTTGTGCAGCTCATCGCTGTCGGCGAAGAGGGGGAGGACATTGTCGTACGACTTGCTCATCTTCCGGCCGTCACGCCCGAGGATTGACGCCGCCGTGGGGCGGATGAGCAGCCCGGGGACCTTCAGGACGTCGCCGTAGACGTTGTTGAACTTCTCCGCGACGTCGCGGGCCATCTCGACATGCTGAGCTTGGTCCTGGCCCACGGGGACGACATCCGAAGACAGCAGGATGATGTCGGCTGCCATAAGGACCGGATAGCAGTAGAGGCCCATGTTGACGGTCCCATCGACGTCCTTACGGCCCTGCGCCTCTGCGGCGCCAACGGCCGCCTTGTAGGCATGGGCGCGATTCATCATCCCCTTCGGGGTCACGCAGTTCAGGATCCAGGACAGCTCGAACACCTCGGGAATGTCCGACTGCCGGTAGATCGTCGTCCGGGTAGGGTCTAGACCCATCGCCAGCCACGCCGCCGCCACCTCGTAGGTGAGATCGGTCAGCTCCTGCGGGTCGCTCACCGTGGTCAGCGCGTGGTAATCCGCGATGAAGTAGTAGGCGTCGTACTCGTCGGTGAGCGCCAACGCCGGGCGGATCGCGCCGATGTAGTTTCCGATGTGCGGAATACCGGTCGGCTTGATACCAGTCAGGGCTCGCTTCTTCGTCATCTGGACTCCAGGACTCGTGGCAGCCGGCAACTCGGTGGGCCTTGCCACTGCACCGTACGTGCTGCGCTCGGGTGCCCCGATCGTCGCAGGCGCCTGCCACGTCGGTCGATCTGGTATCCGGGATGACATGAGCAGGTCGAGCCGTCGCTAGCCGGCTCAGCGGGGGCGGGTGGCGCGTGAGGTCAGGACGCGTCGACACGACGTTCGACGCGTATCGCGTGCCGTCGAAGTTCACCCGCCAAGGAGCGAGCCGAGGAGCTTGGTCGGGAGCTACTGAGGGCGTCGGGCGAGCTGGCGGGCCGGCTGTTCCATGCCGAACCGGAGACGGCCGGTTAGACGGACCGTAGGAGGAGGTCGCCGTCTTTGCGGAGCGGGCTTCGGCATCGTCCGGTGTGGCTACCGGGTGCGATGCTGTGTTCGCAGCGGGCGGAGTAGGCCAGGACCCACAGGGCGGTGGCCGCCGCTACTTGCCGCTCGTCGTGGGTGAGAGAGCGGCCTCGGGCGTCGCCGTAGGCGTCCATGTAAACGAGGACCTCATCGGCTGTTGGCGCGGTCTCGTCGTCCCATCGTCCGAACGACCGCCAGGTCTGCGCGGCGCCGCCCAGGGCGCCAGCCTCCGTGGTGGCAGCGACCGAATCCCAGTCGTAGATCGCCTGGACGCCATCGGCTCGGAAGCGGACGTTGCGAGCCGACCAGTCGGTGTGCGTCACAATTCGTGGGAGCTCGACACCATCTCGGGCGGCGAGGCTCCGGCGGGCAAGGTCGTCGATCCACTCTGCGCCGCTGCGACTGGTTTCGAAGTTGAACTGCGGGCTGTGGGGCTGGGGGTAGAGCTGGCCAGGCGGGCGGTCGAGGGGCTGCGGGACCGCTGGCAGGTCCAGGAGCGTGATACCTCGATGACGGCGGCGAGCCCGGAGGCGGATACCCCCAGCAGATCGGGCGTGGGCTCGATCTCGCCCGGGTCCTCCAGGTAGGCCTCGACGGTCGCGAGCCCGGCGCCGCACGGTGTCGGCCCACGGAGCGGACGCGGCGCCGGGAGTCCGGCGTCAGCGCACGCCCCCTGCACGGTGACCGCCTGGCGGAGGAACGCCTGGGACCAGCGAGGCTGATGGACCTTCACGACGATGTCGGCTCCGTTCTCGAGGCGTAGGCCCGCGACGCAGCCCACCGAGACGATGTAGAAGTGGCTGCCGACGACACGTCCTGGCGCCACCGCCTCGATCGCCGCCGCCACCTCGTCTGGCCCATCGCCACCGAAGAGAAGCCGTTCAAGCGCCGTCCCGGCCTCCCTCA
>JBOHEE010000217.1:0-6453 GCA_050700895.1 Nitriliruptorales bacterium
GCCCAGGCGAGCGTGCCGGCCGCGACGACGGGCGGCTGCACTCCGCGCAGGCTCCTGCCGACGTAGAGCGCGCCGACCGCGTAGAGGAACGCCGCGGCGACGACCGCGAGTGAGCCGGCAAGCGCGAGCCTGCCGCCCCCCGGCGAGGTGGCGAGGAGCAGCACGACACCCCCGAAGCCGACGAGGAAGCCGGCCAGTCGGAGGCCGGTCACGCGTTCCCTCCGGTCGAGCGGAGTCGCCATGAGGACGGTGAAGAGCGGGGCTGACGAGATGAGGATGCCGGCGAGCCCGGAGGCGATCCACTGCTGGCCCCAGGCAATCAAGAAGAAGGGCGCCGCCGCGTTGAGGACGCCGGCGAGAGCGAGCGGGCGAGGCGCGGCGCGGAACGCTCCGACCATGCCGCGCCGGTCGCTCGTGAGGACGAGGACAGCGACGATCACCGCCGCCCCGAAGGCGATCCGCCCCGCGGTTAGCGTTGCGGGAGAGAAGCCTCGTAGGGCAATCTTGTTCAGCATGGGCGTCGCACCCCAGATCGCTCCGACGGCCAGAAGCGTGGCGAGGTGGAGCCGGGTCATCGATACGGGAGCGTAGAAGGGTGCCGGCGGGGAACACAGTGGATGTGAGTCGATCCAGCGCCGCCCTGGCGGTCGCCGTCGAGCCACGCGCGATCCCCGAGATCTACGCCGCCGTCCGCCGGGCCGGAGCCGCCGTCGTCCAGCCCGGCGAGGCCGACGCCGTCGTATGGACCTCCCCAGGCGAAAGCGAGCGGCTGGCGGCCATCGTTCGCCCCCGGCACCGCTGGATCGCGCTCCTGACCACCGGCGTGGAGCAGTGGTTCGCGAACGGCGTGGTCGACGCCGGGCGGACGTGGACCTGCGCGAGGGGCGTCTACGCGCCGGGCGTGGCCGAGCACGGCGTTGCGCTCCTCCTCGCCGCCGCTCGCCGCCTCGACGTGTACGCCCGGGCGCGAGCTTGGGAGCCGCTCCCGGGCCGGCGGCTCGCGGGGAGCACGATCGTCGTGCTCGGGGCGGGCGCTATCGGCCGGGAGCTCGCGCGGGTGCTCGGCCCCATCGGCGCCCGGCTCGTGGCGGTGAACCGTCGTGGCGACTTTGTCGAGGGTTTTGGCCAGACCCGGCCTGTCCGCGAGCTCGGCCGTGCGCTCGCCGGCGCCGACTTCCTCGTGACGACGGCCGCCCTGACGTCGGAGACGGAGCGGATCGTCGACGCCAAGGTCATGGAGACGCTCGGACCGTCCGCCTGGCTCGTCAACCTCGCGCGCGGCCGGCTCGTCGACACCGACGCTCTGGTGGAAGCCCTGCGCGCGGGTCGCCTCGGCGGCGCCGCGCTCGACGTCACCGATCCCGAGCCCCTGCCGGCGGGCCATCCGCTCTGGATGCTGCCAAACGTGCTGATCACGCCGCACGTCGCGAACCCCCACCGCGGAAACCCCTGGGACGCGCACCTCCCCGAGCTCCTCGCGCACCTGGAGGGGAACGTGCGGGCCTTCGCGGGAGAAGAGCCTCTCGCGGGCGTGATCGACGTCGAGGCCGGGTACTGAGGAGGCGCCCGGTCCAGCCATCGCCGTAACCAGGCGTTATGCTCCGCCAAAGCTCCCGAGAGAGGCGGGATCCGCCACGGAACCAGAGAGGTGAGCGATGTGAGGAGATGGGTCTGGGTGTGGCTGCTGGTGGTCGTCCTCGCAGCGGCGGCCGGCGCATGCGGCGGCGACGACGCGCCGGAGGATGCGGCCGAGGAGCCGGCGACGGAGGAGACCGCCGCCGAGGAACCGCCGGCCGAGCCGGTCACGATTCGCATGGGCTGGGGCATCCCCGCAGAGGAGATCAAGTACGTGATGATCGCCACGCCCGAGGTCGCGCCCAACCTGGGCACCTGGTACGAGGTGGATTGGAACCAGTTCGCTGGCACGGCGCTCGGCGTCCAGGGGCTCGCGGCCGGTACGCTCGACTGCGCCACCGTCGGCGGCCTCTCGAGCGCGAACGGCATTGACCAGGGCGCCGACATCGTCCTCACGGGCGAGTTCATCGAGGAGCGCTCGCCGGAGAACTTCTCGACCCAGTGGATGGTGCTCGAGGACTCGGGCATCGAGACGCTCGAGGATCTGAGGGACAAGACGGTCGCCACGTCGGCGATCGGCGGGTCGACGGATTACCTCCAGGACGTCTACATCGAGCAGCAGGCGGGCCTCGTACCCGGCGAGGACTACAGGAAGATCGAGGTGCCCTTCTCCCAGCAGAAGGAGGCGCTGCTCGCCGGCCGGATCGACATGGGGCTCTACCCGCAGCCCTTCTGGGGGAGCCTCACCGCCGACGCGGACGCGAAGACCATGTTCAGCGTCACCGACGTGATCAACCCGTTCGTGCAGCTTCTGAATGGCTGCCGGCGCGACTTCATCGAGGAGAACCCGGTCGTCATGGAGAAGTTCCTCGAGGACTGGGTGACCGTCTCGGACTTCATCCTCGATCCGGCGAACCGGGACGCGGTCATCCAGGCGAGCGCAGACGCGACCCAGCTTCCGGCGGAGATCCTCGAGCAGTACCTGCTCACCGACCAGGACTACTTCCGCCCTGAGAACGGCGCCATCTCCATCGACGCGCTCCAGAACGAGTGGGACTTCTTCAAGGAGGTCGGCGGCATCGAGGGCGACCTGCAGGTCGAGGATCACATCATCCCGGAGTACCTGCCGCCCGGCTCGGAGTAGGCCGTGCCCCGACGCGACGCCGCGACGACGCCGGATGAGGTCCGCTCGCCCGTCGCGCAGGGTCGGTCTACGGCAGCGCCGAAGATCCAGGCGGAGCGCGTCCGCAAGACGTTCTCCAGCAACCGCGGCGAGGTCGTTGCCCTCGATGGCGTCGACCTCGCCGTGGAGCCGGGCGAGTTCGTCTCGATCGTTGGCCCGTCGGGCTGCGGGAAGTCGACGTTCCTCTACATCGTCGGTGGCTTCGTCGATCCGACCAGCGGGACTGCGAGCGTCGACGGGAAGCTCGTGAAGGGTCCCGGCCCCGACCGGGGCATCGTCTTCCAGGAGTTCGTGCTCTTCCCTTGGAAGACGGTGCTCGGGAACGTCACGTACGGCCTCTCCGAGACCGGCGCGAGCCGGCGCGACAGGCACGAGAAGGCGCGCGCGTACATCGAGATGGTAAAGCTCACGGGCTTCGAGAAGCACTACCCAAAGGAGCTCTCGGGCGGCATGAAGCAGCGCGTGGCGCTCGCCCGCACGCTGATCATGGACCCGGACGTCCTGCTCATGGACGAGCCCTTCGGCTCGATCGATGCGCAGACGCGGGCAGTGCTTCAGACCGAGCTCGTGCAGATCTGGGAGCGCACGAAGAAGACCGTCCTCTTCGTCACGCATTCGGTCGAGGAGGCGCTCTACCTCTCTGACCGGATCTACGTCTTCTCCCAGCGGCCCGGGCACGTCAAGGAGGTCGTCGACGTCGACCTGCCTCGTCCACGCGACTCGGAGGCGATCCTCGGCACGGAGACGTACGTCACCCTCCATCGCCGGATCTGGGACCTCCTCCGCGAGGAGCAGGATGCCGATGGCGTCGGTCGCTGAGGGCCGGCAGCGCCGCCCGGACGTCCCGGTCGCACCGTTCCTGCTCGGCTTCGCAACCGTCGCGGGGTTTCTCGGCCTGTGGGAGGCGGCGCCGCGCCTGGGGTTGGTGCGGCCGACCTCGGTATTTCCCTTCTCGTGGGTCGCGGGGGAGATGTGGGAGGTGGTCCAGGTTCCCGAGTTCGCCTCGAACCTCGGCGCCTCGGCGACGCGCTGGTCGATCGGGCTCGGCCTCGCGATCGCGATCGGCGTCCCGCTTGGGATCCTGATGGGGCGCTCCCGGGCACTCTTCCACGCCGTCGATCCACTCCTCGTGGTCAGCTACCCGGTGCCGAAGGCGGCGCTGATCCTTCTGCTCGTGCTCTGGTGGGGCGCCGGCAACCTCTCGCAGGTCGTGATCATCGTCATCGGCTCCCTGATCCCGATCGTGATCTCCTCGTACCACGGCGCGAACGCGGTCGAGCCCAGGCTGGTCTGGTCGGCGCGGGGCCTCGGCACGAGCCGGGTCGCGGCACTCTTCAAGGTCGTCCTCCCCGCCGCCCTGCCGCAGATCCTCTCGGGGCTGCGCCTGGCGATCGCGATCTCGATCTTCACGCTGCTCGCCTCCGAGCTCCTCATCCGCAGCTCGGGCATCGGCGCGTACATGTTCACGAACCTCGACATCGGCCTAAACCTGCGCGTCTGGGCCCTCAGCGTGATCATTGCCCTCATCGGCTTCGCCCTCGACTTCCTCTACGTGCACTTCGTGCGCCGTGCGTTCTCGTGGATGGAGGGAGAGGTGTGAGCAGAGACACTTCGGTCGCGGTCGAGCGCTCAGAGATCGGCGTCCAGCCGCCCGGCGCGCCGCCGCCCGGAGAGGAGCGCCGCCGCCTCGCTGACGCGTTCGGCCATACGCTGATGGCGCTTCGGTGGGTCGCCGTCCGTGTCTACCCGTTCGCGCTCATCGTCATCGCCTGGTGGCAGCTCTCGGCCCACGGCGTGCTCGGCAACGAGTTCGTGATGCCGTCCCCGCAGCGGGTCTTCGAGCGGGCGAAGCTGCTCGCCTCGGAGGGGACGCTTCCCGACCAGACGATCGCGACGCTGCGGCGCGTGCTCGTCGCCTACGGTCTGGCCCTGGTCGTCGGCACGGTCGTCGGCACGCTGATGGGGCGGATCCGCTACGTGCGGCTCGCGTTGCGGCCGGTGGTCTCGTTCTTCTTCCCAACGCCGAAGGTCGCCCTCTACCCGGCGATGCTGATCATCTTCGGGCTCGGGTCCGCCTCGAAGATCGCGTTCGGCTTCGCCGAGGCCCTCTTCCCTGTGCTGCTCGCCGCGGCGGCCGCGACATCGCAGATCGAGCCGCGCCTGCTCTGGTCGGCCTCCGCGCTAGGCACCTCGCGGCGGGCGGCCTTCGTCAAGGTCGTGGTGCCGGCGGCGCTGCCCGGCATTCTCACGGGCGCCCGCATCGGCCTCGTCGGGGCGCTGATCGGCGTCTTCCTCGGCGAGATGATTGCCGGTGCGAACGGGCTCGGTCACATGATGGCTGTCGCCTACCGGGTACTCAACACGCCGGACATGTACGTCGCGATCGTGACAGTGTCCCTGATCGGCTTCGGCCTCGACCGGACGTTCCTCTTCGTGCGCAGCCGCCTGCTCGCCTGGAGCCCGGAGGAGGCCCACTGACGACGGCACTCGCCGATGCGGTCGTCCTCACCCTCGACGCAGAACGACGCATCCTCACCGACGGGGCGGTCGCCTTCGACGACGGCGGGACGATCGTCGCCGTCGGGCCCACCGAGGAGGTGCTGGCGGCCGCGGCCTCGGGCACGGAGGTCCTCGACTGCCGTGACCGGGTCGTCGTCCCGGGCTTCGTGGACGCGCACGTCCATCTCGGCGAGCAGCTCGCCCGGGGGCTCGTGCCCGACAACGCCGGCCCGCACGAGTGGCTACCTGAGTGGCTCCTCCCTATGTACGCTGCGCTCACGCCCGAGGACGAGCGGCTCGCGGCCGAGCTCGCGATCGCGGAGATGCTCCTGACCGGCACGACAACGTTCTGCGAGGCCGGCACGCTCCTCGACTGGGAACCCGCCGCCGAGGCAGTCGAGGCGACCGGGATACGCGCCCAGCTCGGGCGCTGGAGCTGGGACCTCCCCGCGAGGCCCGAGCGTATGCGGGCGAGCGCCGACGCGGCGCTCGCCGCCTGCGCCGAGCTCGTGGACGGCGTCCGCGCGCGGCGCTCGCCCCGCCTCTCGGCGGCCGTCATCTTGCTCGGAATCGGGACGGCTTCGCCCCAGCTCATGCGCGGAGCGCGCGAGCTCGCCGAGAGCCGCGACGTCCCGCTCGCGACCATGTACGCGAGCGTCGCGCCCGAGCACGGCGGCTCGGCCGTGCCCGTCGCCGAGCTCGCCGAGCTCGGGTGGCTGGACGAGCGCGCCAAGCTGGTCCACGCGGTGTACGTCTCCGACGGCGACGTGGCGCGGCTCGCGGGAGCCGACGCAAAGGTCGTTCACTGCCCCACGGCCGCCCTGCGCCACGTGAAGGGCATCTCGCGCTACGGGAAGGTCCCTGAGATGCTCGCCGCCGGCATGTCCGTCGGCCTCGGTGCCGACTCGGCGAATGGCTCCAACCACTTCGACATGCTGAAGGTGACGTACCTGGCCGCCACGCTCTACAAGGACTTCCGCAGGGACCCGGCGATGGTTCCGCCCGAGACCGCGCTCGAGATGGCGACTCTGCACGGGGCGCGGTGCCTCGGGCTCGACGGCGAGATCGGCTCCCTCGAGGTCGGGAAGCGCGCCGACCTCGTCGTCTTCTCCACCGAGCACCCGGAGTGGCGGCCCCTCCTCCACCCGGTGCAGAACCTCGTCCTCAACGCGAGCGACCGCAGCATCGAGTCGGTC
>JBOHEE010000218.1:0-3937 GCA_050700895.1 Nitriliruptorales bacterium
GGGGCCGTCCCCGCGAGCAGCAGCGCCGTCGCCCCGGCGAGTCCGGCCGTGAAGCGCCGGCGGGCCCGACCGGTCATGGCGCTTCGCCGAACGGGACGTAGACGGCGGACAGCGCGGCCTCCGCGCGGGCTCCCGACGGGTTGCCGTCGTTCACGAAGACCGCGACGCGGTACGTCTGCGAGGTGCCCGTGGGGACCGCGACCGCCCAGCTCACCGCGAGCGACGTGGCGGCGCGTCCGCCCGCGGTGACCTCCCCCGGCAGCTGCGTCCAGGCGGAGGGTCCCTGGGCGTCGTCGCTGGCGCGGTAGACGAAGGCCTCGACCTCGCACGGGCACGAGGACACGCCGCCCTCGCTGTACACGGTGACGCTGCCCTGCAGGACCACGTAGCCGGTGCCTCCGGGCGCACCGCCGGCCTCGACCGTCACCGCGGCGGGCTCGCCGCTGCGCGGGTTGCCGGTGAGGTCCGCCACGTTGTTGTCGAAGTACCCCCGGGACACGGCTCGGGCCAGGAACGAGCCCATCTGGCCCCGGGTGACCGCCTGCGACGGGCAGTACCGGCCGGGTGCGCTCGCGCACCCGGTGGTGATGCCGGCGTCGACGATCGCCGCGACGGAGTCGTGGTGCGGGTCACCCGACCCGAGGTCCTCGAAGCGGTCTGACGCGCGGACCGCGGTCGGCAGCGCCACCGCGAGCAGCAGGGCGATGAGGGCGGCTCGGGGCCAGCGCCGGCGCTGGCGGTCCTGCGTGACGATCCGCTCGGTCTCCAAGGCGGTCCCCTCTCCTGGTCCTACTACAGCTCCGATGCGTCGCGGGTCTCGCGTCGCATCACGACGGTCGTCTCCCCGGTCGCGGGGTCGGCGGTGATCGCCCCGCGCTCGAAGGACGAGCGCCGCTGCCCGGAACGGGTCGTGAAGGTGTCGGTGGTCGGGTAGCCGAGCGGACCGTCCGGCCCGCCCTCCTCCACGTAGCGATCGAGGACCGCGCCCTGGACCGCGTGCGCCCCGGTCGCGGGGCTCCACCACAGCCGTCCCTCGGTGAGCGCGACCACCTCGCCGCGACCGTCCCCGACCGCGCGCTGGTCCTCGACGGGGACCCCCCACGGCGACGAGGGGCCCCCGGCGGCGCGGTAGCGGTCGGCGATGGCGCCGCGCAGGACGTGGGCGCCGTGCTCCTCCGACCAGACCAGCACTCCGTCCTCGAACGTCTGGAGCTGCGTGCTGCCCAAGACCTCCAGTGAGCCGATCGGGAAGCCGAGGCCGCTCCCGACCGGACCCCCGGAGGACAGGTAGGCGTCGTGGACCGGACCGAGGACGGCGTGGGCGCCGGTGCCCGGGCTCCAGTAGATCCGGCCGCGCTCGAGGACGACGACCTCGCCGCGGGTGCGCTCGACCGGCCGATGGTCCGTCCTCGGGTAGCCGAGGGTGCCGTCCTCGAGCCCGAGTGCCCGGTAGCGGCCGGCGACCGGACCGAGGAGCACGTGGGCGCCGAGTGAGGCGAGCCAGAGGATGTAGCCGTGCTCGTAGCGGCGGAGGAGCCCTCCGCGGGCTCCGGCCTCCTCGGCGCCGATCGGGCGGCCGAGGGGCGAGCCGACCATGCCGAGGTCCTGGTAGCGGATCGCGACGTGGGAGGAGCCCGGGCCCGGCAGGCAGGTCGAGCTGTGGGTGGCGGTCGCAGGCTCCGTACGGGCAGTCGTGCTGCAGGCGGGGTCCCACTCCCACGGCGGGGTGCAGAGGATGACGCGGCAGACCACCTCGGTGATCCCCGGGATGTGGGTGTTGCACTGCCCGTACCGGAAGCGGTTGCAGCACACGCGTCGACGGTCGCAGGCGCCGTCGGCGCAGTGGCAGGAGCAGCGTGCGGTCGGCTCGCGGTTGCAGTCGATGTAGTAGCGCGGCCCGCCGAGGCAGAACTCCGAGCCGTCGACCTTCCACCACCCCGCCGCGAACGACCCCGGCGGGCAGGTGTTCGCGCCGCCGTTCACGGTGCAGCACATCGCCGTCCAGCTGCCGCCGCACGAGGCCTCCGCGCCGCAGACCGAGGCGTAGGCGGAGACCGGTCGGAAAATGAAGGTGCGAGGGCTCGCCAAGAGCGCGGTCCCCACGATCGCCGTCCGGTAGAGGAAGCTGCGCCGGTCGAGGCGGCGTCCGCCGACCGAGCGCGCGACCCGGTGGACGAGGCGGCTCGCGAACGGGCGGCGACGGGATGGGCGGCTGACGGCGCTGATGTGTCTCACGTGACCGCCTCGATCTCGACGGTCGCGAGCACCCGCTCGACGCGCCGTGCGAGCAGGTGGCGGTCGGCGTCGCTGCCGAGCACGACGTAGAGGCAGAAGGCGCGGCCGGCAGCCGTGAAGAACGTCTGGTAGCCCACGTGCCCGTGGATCCGCCGGTGAAGGCCGCGGGGACTGAACCGTCGGGGGTCCAGCCGTCGCGGCATCCCGCGGCCCGCGAAGAGCGCCGTGTTCGCGTGCTCCGGCCCGTACTCGAGCAGCGCGACGAATGCGTCGTGCTCGGTCATGAGCGGAACCACCGAACCACCGAAGTCGCCGCGGTTCGCCGGCAGCGGGAAGGTGGCGAGGTGCACGACCGGCAGGGACGCCGGGGGCGGGCCGGTCGAGAAGGGGCCGAGGGCGACCGGCTGTTCGACCGAGATCGCGCCCTCCCACGCATCCGGGAGGTCGGCGCCGATGCCGTGGGCACGGAGCCTCACCGCAGCGCTCCGGCGGACAGCAGGGCGAGGACCGCCACCGAGGCCTGCCCGACGCCGGCGAGTCGATCGGCGGGGCGGGCGACGGCGGCGAGACGGCGGTGGAAGGACCGCAGCCTCGCCGGCGTGCGCAGCCGCCCCGCGAGGAGCAGCGGCAGGCCGCGGGTGGCGCCGAAGGTGGCCCCGACGAGGAGCCCCGCCTCCCACGAGGCGGAGAGCGCCGCGCCCGCGAAGGCGACGTAGGTGACCGACCGGGTCACGGTGGTGGCGAACCCGAGCCCGAGCTGGAAGCCGAACCCGGCCCCGTAGACCCAGCCGCGGTAGGTCGTGAGCCAGTTCTCGTCGACCTGGCGGCGCCACGTCGGCAGCCGCAGCCCTCCGAGCTCGCGGTCGAGGGCGAGGCCGACGAGCGCGACGAGCGCGAGGACGAGGAGCCGGCGAGGTTCGGTCGTGCCAGCGGACCCCGTCACGATCTCACCGAGGCCGCCCGCGCCGGCGCCGACGAGTCCGCCGGCGACGGTGGATGCGAGGAGGTAGGCGGTGACGGTGAGCCCCCACCGCTGGTGCCGCGCGGCCTCCCCGACCGGGGAGATGCTGGACAGCATGGACTCCCCTCACGGCGACCAGGTGCTGCGCAGCCCCGCCAGCGCGGCCAGCAGGAGCGCAAGGACGACGATCACCCGCCCGCCCCATCGTCACGTCCCTGTGGCTCCGCGCCGGAGGCCGCCTGAGGAGGCGAGGGCGGGTCGAAGAGCCGCGGGTCGCCCGGGACGTAGCCGTTCACGGTCAGGACCCGGTCGATCTCCGCCTCCCGTCGGTGATCGGCGCTGGCCTTCCCGGCCGGCCGGCGACCGTTCGTCGGGCTCGTGTCGCCGGACGCCTCGAGGAAGAGGCGCCGCACCTGGCGCCAGTCGCCACCGGTGCCCTGGCCGCGGATCCGGCCGGTCGCGCCGTCGACGTGGACGACGTAGGGGGTCCCGGGCACGCCGTAGTCCCGCCACGCGTCGCCGCTCATGACCACGGCGACGCCGGGAGGCGCGAGACGCGCGACCGCCGCCGGGCTCTCGGCGTCGTCTCCTCGCGTGACGACGACGAGCCGCGTCCCCGACGGGAGGTCGGGCGCGGCGAGGTCGCGCCAGAAGGCGCCGCAGGTCTCGCAGCCGCTCGACAGGAAGACGAGCATCGTGTCGGTGTCGACGCCGCTCACCCGGACGCCGAGGGCGCCGCCG
>JBOHEE010000219.1:0-3078 GCA_050700895.1 Nitriliruptorales bacterium
GGCAGCAGATCTCGATGAAGTGCGCGGCCTTCAGCGACGACTCCGAGAAGAGGACGCCGTTGTTCGCGAGCACGCCGATCGGATAGCCGTGGAGGTGCGCGAAGCCGGTGAGCAGCGTCGGCCCGTAGCGCGCCTTGAACTCGTGGAATCGGCTGCCGTCGACGAGGCGGGCGAGGACTTCGCGGATCTCGAAGGGTCGGCGCGGGTTCTTCGGGATGACCCCGTAGATCTCCGCGGGATCGTAGGCCGGCGGCTCGGCGGGAGAGCGCTCGATCTCCGGCTCGGGACGCGAGGGCAGGTTCTCGAAGATCGACCGCGTGATCTCGAGCGCGTGGGCGTCGTCGTCCGCGAGGTGGTCGACGACCCCGGACTCGCGCGCGTGGAGGTCGCCGCCCCCGAGGTCCTCGGCCGACACCTCCTCGCCGGTCGCGGCCTTCACGAGCGGCGGCCCGCCGAGGAAGATCGTGCCCTGCTCCATCACGATGATCGACTCGTCGCTCATCGCCGGGACGTACGCCCCCCCGGCGGTGCAGGACCCCATGACGACCGCGATCTGGGGGATGCCGCCGCCCGACAGGTTGGCCTGGTTGTAGAAGATGCGGCCGAAGTGGTCGCGGTCGGGGAACACCTCGTCCTGCTTCGGCAGGAAGGCCCCGCCGGAGTCCACGAGGTAGACGCAGGGCAGGTCGTTCTCGCGGGCGATGTCCTGTGTCCGGAGATGCTTCTTCACCGTCATCGGGTAGTACGTGCCACCCTTGACGGTCGCGTCGTTCGCGACGACCACGCACTCGATCCCGCTGATGCGGCCGATCCCGGTGATGATCCCTGCGGCCGGGGCGTCGTCGTCGTACATCCCGAGCGCGGCCATCGGCGACAGCTCGAGGAACGGCGTCCCGGGGTCGATCAGCGCCTCGACGCGGTCGCGGGGGAGGAGCTTGCCGCGTTCGACGTGGCGCTGCCGCGCCGTCTCCGAGCCGCCCTTGGCGATCTCGGCGAGGCGGGCGCGCAGGTCCTCCGCGAGGGCGGTGTGGTGCTCGCGCCGCTCGGTGAACTCCGTGGAGGCGGTGTCGACCTTCGTCTCGATGACCTTCATGGGAGCCAGCGTAGTGGCGCGCACCCCATGCCCCCCCGGGGAGCGCTGCGTCGCTACGGCCATCCGGGACGTAGCCGGGGGAGGAGACGGCGGGGGGCACGGCGAACCAGCAGACGAGAACCGGTCGGATACCCGCTTCCGGGCGGGTCATGCCGGGGTCGCGAACCGGCGCACCCGTAGCGTCGACCGGAACGTCGACCGAGGCGTCGAAGCCCCGCGGTGAGGGTCCCGCCGGGCAGGTCGGCGCACCCGTAGCGTCGACCGGAACGTCGACCGAGGAGCACGCCGATGCGCAGCCGTCGGACCACGCGGATCGCCTCTGTCCTCGCCCTGCTGCTCGGGGCCGCGCTCGCCGGCGGTGGCGTCGCCCAGGGCCACGAGGAGCGGGAGTCGGAGTTCCCCGACGGCAGCGGCACCGTGCCGACGCTCCGGACCATCGACGAGGCCGACGACGTCGTCGTCGTGTGCAAGCCCGACAGCGGCCGGCGCATCGGGCGGGAGATCTCCGACCCGCAGGTCCGCGCGGTCAACGCCCGGCTCCTCGGACAGTGCGAGTTCGAGCACATCCAGGCCGCGGTCGAGCACGTGCGCGACAACGGCGTGGCCGGCACGAACATCTACGTCCTCCCGGGCCTCTACCTCGAGGAGCCGAGCCGCGAGGCCGCCTGCAACGCCGAGTACGACGGCGGGGTGGTCGAGTACGAGGACCTCTACGACTGCCCGACGATGACCCAGCTCGTCGGGATCATGGGCGACGACCCGGCCGACGAGGACTTGAAGTGCGACAACGCCCTCTGCCGCCTCCAGATCGAGGGGACCGGTGACGACCCCGAGGACGTCATCATCCGCGGCGGCTTCAAGGACGACGGCGACTGGATCGACCAGCACAACGGCATCAAGGCCGACCGCGCCGACGGGATCTACATCCGCAACCTCACGACCGAGCTCTTCCGCGAGAACTCGATCTACGTGCACGAGACCGACGGCTACGCGCTCGATCGCACGAACACGCGCAAGAACGACCTCTACGGGATCCTCACCTTCGCCTCGGACCACGGGGTCATCCGGGACTGCGAGGCGTCCTTCAACGGCGACTCCGGCATCTACCCGGGGTCACCGTCGGACGTGAACGCCGACAACGACGAGACCGGACCGCTCGAGCGGTTTGCGGTCGAGGTGTTCGGCTGCCGGTCGCACCACAACGCCCTCGGCCATTCGGGGACCGCCGGCAACTCGATCTACCTCCACGACAACGAGTGGTTCGCGAACAGTGCGGGGATCGTCGTCGACAGCTTCGTGCCGGACCACCCGGGGATGCCCCAGGACCACCTCTGGGTGCGCAACAACCGTATCTACGGCAACAACGCCAACTACTACCGGGAGTTCGTGCACAGCGGGATCTGCGACAAGCCACCGGCGGAGCGCGGCTACGAGGACGGGACGGTGTGCCCCGTCTTCCCCGTCCCGGTCGGCACCGGGATCATGATCGCCGGCGGCAACCACAACCTCGTCGAGCAGAACGAGATCTACGACAACTGGCGCCAGGGCGTCATGCAGTTCTGGGTGCCGGCGATCTTCCGCGAGGAGCCGGACCCGAGCAGGCAGTTCGACACCTCCCACTTCAACCACTACGTCGACAACACGATGGGGCTCTCACCCGACGGGCTCACGCAGCCGAACGGGCTCGACTTCTGGTGGGACGACGAGGGCGAGGGCAACTGCTGGCAGGGCAACACGTCGACCGCGGCCGAGGACGGCTCGCCGACCGACAACGCGACCGATCCGCGGGGCGTGCCCGCCTGCGACGGCGGCGGGTCGGCCTTCACGCCGTCGAACCCGGTGAAGTCCGCCGGTCTCGCCCCGTGCGCCCCCTACGACCGGGAGGACAACCCGGACCCGCCCGGCTGCGACTGGTTCGACGATCCCGAGGAGCCCGAGGGCCGTGAGGCGGCTGGCGGCGCCGCCGACGACGGAGAGCCCCAGGC
>JBOHEE010000220.1:0-2674 GCA_050700895.1 Nitriliruptorales bacterium
CAGAACGGTTTGGTCCTACGCCACGACTTCGATGGCGCATGGAAACGGCCCACAGCAACCCAGATCACGCCGACAACGACGAATCGAGGTCCCCTACCGACCAACCGATGCGGAAAACGCGGCTAGCGGGGGCCCGCCGGCGGGGCCACGGGCGACATGCGGGACAGCAGGGGGTGGCCGCCGCACCTAGGATCGGGTCGAAAAATCGTCGCAGGAGCCGCCATGGTCAGCGCGCGCACGAGCGTCCCCGCCCCGAGCAACGAACCGGTCCGCTCCTACCGGCCCGGCTCGCCGGAGAAGGCTTCGCTGAAGCGGCGGCTGGAGGAGCTCTCCGGCGAGACGATCGACGCCCCGTGCGTCATCGCCGGCCGCGAGGTCGACACCGGCGGGACCTTCGACGTCCGCGCCCCACACGACCACGACCTCCATCTCGCGACCGTCCACGCCGCTGGCGAGGACCAGGTGAAGTCCGCGATCGAGGCCGCGCTCCAGGCGAAGCACGACTGGGAGGCGATGGACTTCGCGGACCGCGCCGCGATCTTCCTGAAGGTCGCGGACCTCCTGTCGGGCTCGTGGCGGGACACACTGAACGCGGCGACGATGCTCGGGCAGAGCAAGACGGTGTTCCAGTCCGAGATCGACGCCGCCTGTGAGCTGATCGACTTCATCCGCTTCAACGTCGCGTTCGCCGCCGAGATCCTCGCCGCGCAGCCGAACGACGCGCCCGGCATGTGGAACCGGCTCGACTACCGCCCGCTCGAAGGCTTCGTCCTCGCGATGACGCCGTTCAACTTCACCGCCATCGCCGGCAACCTCCCGACCGCCCCGGCGCTCATGGGCAACACCGTCGTCTGGAAGCCGTCGGAGAAGCAGGCCTTCTCGGCCCACTACCTCATGCAGCTCTTCGCGGCGGCCGGGCTCCCCGACGGCGTCATCAATCTCCTCCACGGGGACGGGGCGCTCGTCAGCGACGTCTGCTTCGAGCACCCGGAGTTCGCCGGGCTGCACTTCACGGGCTCCGCCGCTGTGCTCGAGACGCTGTTCGGCAAGATCGGGACGAACGTGGGCCGCTACCGCTCGTTCCCGCGGATCGTCGGCGAGAGCGGCGGCAAGGACTTCCTGCTCATGCATCCGTCCGCCGACCCGGACCCGGTGGCGACGGCCCTCGTGCGGGGTGGTTTCGAGTACCAGGGACAGAAGTGCTCGGCGGTGTCGCGCGCCTACCTGCCGGCGAGCGGCTGGCCCGAGCTCCGCGACCACCTCGTCGACACGACCTCGGGCCTCCAGATGGGCGACGTCACCGACTTCCGCAACTTCATGGGGGCGGTGATCGAGGGACGGGCCTTCGAGAAGCACCGCGCCGCGATCGAGGAGGCCCGCGAGGACCCCGACGTCGAGGTCCTCGTCGGCGGCGGCACCGACGACTCGGTCGGCTGGTTCGTCGAGCCCACGATCCTCGTCACCTCCGACCCCCGGTCGCGCACGATGGTCGAGGAGCTCTTCGGGCCGATCGTGACCGTGTTCGTGTACGAGGACAGCGCGTGGGAGTCGACGCTCGAGCTCATCGACACGAGCTCTCCGTATGCCCTCACGGGTGGGGTGTTCGCCGACGATCGGGCGGTGATGGTCCAGGCGACCGAGCGCCTGCGGCACGCGGCCGGCAACTTCTATCTGAACGACAAGCCGACGGGGTCGGTCGTCTCCCAGCAGCCGTTCGGCGGCGCACGGAAGTCCGGCACGAACGACAAGGCGGGCTCGAAGCTCAACCTCCTGCGCTGGACGAGCCCGCGCGCGCTGAAGGAGACCTTCGAGCCGCCGCGCGACCACCGCTACCCGCACATGGACGAGGAGTGAGACATCAGCGCCGACCGGCGTCGGTGACCGCTTCTTCTCACGCTGCGTACGAATGGGCCCGGGACACCCGTAACTTTCTGTGACGTCGTTCGCCTTCACCGAGACAGCCACGGAAGGAACGAACGATGCGCGCCCTGATCCCGCGACGCCTCCCCACCTCTCTCGCTGCGGCGGTGCTGCTCCTGGCCGGCACCGTCGGCGCCCTCGCCGCGAACGCCGAGCTCCCCGATCAGGTCTCCGACACCGCGAAGAGTCAGCTCGCCGACCTGACCGGTGCGGAGGGCCCCGACAACAGCGACGACGAGAACGGCGACGACAAGAATGGCGACGTGACGACCCTCGACGACGGCGAGCCGAGCCACAGCGAGGTCGTGTCGACCTTCGCTCGTGAGACCGAGCTCGAGGGCTGTGAAAGGGGCCAGGCGGTCGCGGCGGTCGCTCGCGGCGACGCCTCGCCCGAGGAGGCCGAGGCCGGCGACTACTCCGACCCGTGTGACAACGGCGACGGGGACGACGACACCGAGGTCGGCGACGGGGACGGCGACACCGAGGTCGGCGACGACACCAACGGCGACCAGAACACTTCCGGGCAAGGGACGGCCGACGACCGCCGCGGCGAGCACGGCGAGGACTTCGGCAGGGCGACCGCCGACGAGCGGAGCGGTGGCAAGGCCGGGAGCGTGGACGACAACGACGACAACGAGGACGAGGACGAGGACGACAACGAGGACGAGGACGAGGACGAGGACGACTGACCCCGACCTGAGCGGATGAGGAGGCGGGCCCGCGTCGGGCCCGCCTCCTCGTGTCAGGGCGAGAC
>JBOHEE010000221.1:0-3023 GCA_050700895.1 Nitriliruptorales bacterium
GGTCCGAGCCGGGCCGGCAGGAGGCCCGCGCCGAGGTCCCTGCGGGCCACGAGCCCGTACGCCGCGGCCACGAGGACGGCGACGAGGGCGAGCGCGAGCCCGAGCACCCACCAGCGCTCCCCGGCGAAGGCGCGGACGTGGAGGACCCACCCGAGCGGGGACACCCACGACAGCGCGGACAGACCGCCCTCCCCCGCCGCGTCGCCGACCCCACGCACGAGGTAGGAGAGGCCGAGGACGGTCCCCGCGATGCCGCCCGCGGCCCGGGCGCTCTCGGTGATCTGGGCCGCGACCGCCGCGACCGCGGCGAACATCCACCCTGCGGCGACGTAGGAGCCTCCGAGCGCGACCGAGCCCCCGACGGCCTCGCCCATCACGACGAGGCCGACCGCGACGAGCACGCCGATCGCGAGGCTCGCCGCCGCCGCAACGAGCAGGGCCGCGGTGAGCGGCGCCCTCCGGCCGACGACCGTGGAGCCGACGAGCTCCTGGCGGCCGGTCTCCTCCTCGGCGCGGGTGTGACGCACGACGGCGAGCAGGGCCATGAGCGGGACGAGCACGAGCGGCAGGAAGCCCATCCGCCACGCCACGAGGCCGCCGACCGTCGCGAGGTCGAACGCTGGCCCGAGAACCGCGGTGAGCGCGGGGTTCGCCGCGATGCTGAGCTCGAGCTGCCGGCGGGCCGCGACCGTCGGGTAGAGATCACCGATCGCCGCGCCGAAGACGAGGGTGACGGCGACGAGCGAGAGGATCCAGACCGCGAGGCGGACCCGGTCGAGCCGCAGAGCGAGGCGCGTGAGCGCCCCGGTCCCGACGAAGGCGCTCACGACGCCGCGACCTGCGCGCCGTCGGCGGGCGTCTCGACCTCGTAGTGGCGCAGGAAGAGCTCCTCGAGCGTGGGCGGGTGGCTGACGAGGCTCTTCACGCCGGCCGCGGACAGCCGCCGCAGCACCTCGTCGAGCGCGTTGGCGTCCACCTCGCAGCGGATGCGCGCCCCGTCGACCTCGAGGCCGTGGACCCCGGCGACCTCCGCCAGCGGGACGGGCGGGTTCGCGACCTCGGCGGTGATCGAGGTGCGCGTGAGGTGGCGCAGCTCGTCGAGCGTGCCGCTCTCGACGATCCGCCCCCGGCGGATGATGCTGACGCGGTCGCCGACCGCCTCGACCTCGGCGAGGATGTGGCTCGACAGGAGCACGGTGCGGCCCCGGTCGCGCTCCTCGCGGACGACGTCGCGGAACCCGGCCTCCATGAGGGGGTCGAGGCCGGCGGTGGGCTCGTCGAGGAGGAGGAGCTCGACGTCGGACGCGAGCGCGGCGACGAGCGCGACCTTCTGCCGGTTGCCCTTCGAGTACGCGCGGCCCTTCTTCGTCGGGTCGAGGTCGAAGCGCTCGAGGAGGTCGGCGCGCCGCCGGGGGGCGAGGCCGCCGCGCATGCGCCCGAGGAGGTCGATGACCTCGCCGCCGGAGAGGCTCGGCCAGAGCGTGACGTCGCCGGGGACGTAGGCGAGGCGGCGGTGGAGCTCGGTGATGTCGCGCCACGGATCGCCGCCGAGGAGCCGCGCCGTCCCGGCGTCCGCCCGGAGCAGGCCGAGCAGGATGCGGATCGTCGTCGTCTTGCCGGCACCGTTCGGTCCCAGGAAGCCGTGGATCTCGCCGGTGCGGACGGTGAGGTCGAGCCCGTCGAGCGCCTTGACCGGGCCGAACGACTTGTGCAGGTCGGAGATCTCGATCGCGGCGTCCATCCGCCGAGGGTACGCGGGCCGGACCGGCGCCACGCACGGATCGGGTCGCTGGCGGAGCCGAGGAGCCTGGCGCCCCACTCTGGCGCACGTCTGGCCGGCCCAGCCACTGGCGGCGTCGCGGACTCGCTTGCGTAGCGCTGCTACGCGGCGCTCGCCGCGCCTTGCCAGATGACGATCTGGTCTCGCCCAGCCGCAAACCACGTCGAGCACCAGACTCCTAGACTCGCGCGATGCTCACCGCGATCGGCGACCTCGTCGAGGACGTGGTCGTGCGCCTGCAGGGACCGCCGCGCTCGGGCACGGACACGCCCGCCGCGATCTCGCGCCACCGCGGCGGCAGCGCCGCGAACGTCGCCGTCGCGGCGGTGCGGTCGGGGCTCGGGGCCCGGTTCGTCGGCCAGGTCGGTGGCGACGCCCTCGGCGACCTGCTCCTCGACGACCTGCGCCGTTCCGGCGTGGAGGCGGCGGTGGAGCGGGGCGGGCGCACCGGCAGCATCGTCGTCGTCGTCGTCCCGTCCGGGGAGCGCAGCTTCCTCACCGACCGGGGGGCCGCGACCGGCCTCGCGGTGGTGCGGCCGGAGTGGCTCGACGGCGCGCAGGTGCTCCACGTCCCGGCGTACTCGTTCGCGGGCGAGCCGCTCGCGAGGACCACCGCGCGGCTGATCCAGCTCGCCCACGACCGCGACGTCCCGGTGACGCTCGACACGTCCTCGGTCGCCGTCATCGAGGAGCTCGGCGTCGAGGCGACCCGAACGGCGATCGAGCGCTCGCGGCCGCGGGTGCTGTTCGCGACGGAGGCGGAGGCCGACCTCCTCGCACTGCCCGGCTGGCGCCCGGCCGCTGTCGAGGTCGTCATCGTGAAGCGGGGCGCGGCACCGACCACGGTCGTGACCGCCGCCGGACGCCACGAGGTCCCGGCCGCGGCGGCCGAGGTCGTGGACACGACCGGAGCCGGCGACGCGTTCGCCGCCGGATTCCTCGCGGCGTGGCTCGACCGCGCCGACCCCGTGACCGCGGCGCAGCGCGGTCACGAGCTGGCGGGACTGGCGGTCGCCCGACCCGGAGCTGGCATCGCCGAGGCGAGCCTATGACCCCGACGCCCGGTGCCCGGTTTCTTCCGGGGCGTGGCCGCGGTCCGGGCCCCGATGGTCAGGCCCCGCCGGGGGTGAGTGCCGGCCATCAGGACCGGGTCGCGCGGCGGGTCACGGAGTGCTGGTCGTGATCGAGCGCGTCCGGGTGGCCCCCGCCGTCTCCGACGCCCTCGCCGAGGGGGCGCCGGTCG
>JBOHEE010000222.1:0-8021 GCA_050700895.1 Nitriliruptorales bacterium
GGCGACGTGCGTCGGCAGCGGCCGCGGATCGGCCGGCGTGTCGCCAGAACCGAGGAGCCGTGCGATGGCCGCGTCGACCACGCTCATCTCGAGCTCCCGCACCGCGGGATGCACGTCGTCGGGAACCAACGCTGCGCCGGCCGCCACGTCCGGCCAGGCGACCACCCACACGCCGTCCGGGGTCGAGAGCACGAAGGCCGGTTCCGGCACCTCGTCGAGGCGATCGAGGAGCCGGTCGGCCTCATCGGGTTCCGCCGCGTCCGCACCGAGCGCCTCGACGGTGGCGCCCGCGTCGCACAGGACACCCAGCGGCTCGCCGGGCAACACCGGCAGGACCCGGTGCATCGGTCGCACGATCGGCCCGTCGCCGGCCGGTCCGGGCGCGGCGACGTAGGCGAGGATCCGGCCGGCGTCCGGTGCCTGCGAGGACTCGCGGTGCTCGAGCGCGGTCGTGTAGCGGTGGTGGCCGTCGGCGACGAGGAGGGTCTCGTCGGCGTAGGCCGCGGAGACGGCCTCGAGCGCGGACGGGTCGGTGACGCGCCAGAGCCGGTGGTCCACGCCCTCCTCGCGGTCGGTGAAGGACACGGCGGGCTCGCCGGCCGTGACGTCATCGAGCATCCCCGCGACGGGGGACGGCTCCCCGCGCCCGAGGAGATAGATGGGGGAGAGGTTGACCGGCAGCGCTCGGAGGAGGCGGAGGCGGTCCTCGATCGGTCCGCGGAAGACGTGCTCATGCGGCAGGATGCCGGACCCCGCCCCCCACGCAACGAGTCCGACCGCCACGAGGAGGCCGCGCTGCATGCGGCCGTCGAAGCGCTGCTCGTACACGTCGACGCCCGGTTCGGCGTCCCGCGCGAGGACGCCGTCGGCCTCCCAGCGCCGGTAGAGATCCGCCGCACGGCTGTAGCGGTCCGCGCCGGCTCGGTCGTCGGCAACGGCCTCGCCTAGCTCGAGGCGGACGACGTTGTGTGGGTTGCGGTCCCGCAGCGCTCTGGCGAGGTCGGCGTCGATCGCGTCGTAGGGCGGCGCGGTGAGGTCCGCGAGGTCGTGGGTCCGGTAGCGGACCGCGCGGAACGGGGCGACGTCGACCAAACCGAGATTCCTTCCGGGGTCGGCTGCATACAAGCCGTCGGGCGGGCTCGACGCCGGACCGCTGCGGTCGGCTGTGCCGAGAGCGGCGCTCGGCCGTGCTACTCCCCGGCCAGGAGCTGGCGCGCCTGCTCGTAGGACACCGCGGAGCCACCCAGGCGGATCAGGCTGCCGATCGCCTCGTCCTCGGTGATGTGCCCGCGCGCGACGGCGCGGCGGAGCTTGGCGGCGCGGGCCGAGAGCTCCTCGTCGGGGACGCGCTGGTGGGGTGGCGGCATCGGGCGCGCGCGCGTGTCACGGGTCGCCAGGAACGCCTGCCGGCGTCGGGCGTGGGAGAACTCCCTGATGGCCCACACGGCGAGCAGCACGAGAATGACCAGGAGGAGCAGCGGCATCCCCCACCTCCTGTCCGGAGCTCACCCTGATTGGAGGATAGTCGCGGCGGTGCCTAGGAGGCTGGTGTCCAACTCTGGCGCACGTCTGGCCGGTCCAGATCGCCCCTGGCTGCGTTGCGGACTCGCTTGCGCAGCGCTGCTGCGCGGCGCTCGCCGCGCCTTGCCGGATGACGATCTGTCCTCGCCCAGCCGCACACCACGTTGGGCACCACCCTCCTACTAGGCGGTGCGGCGGCGGGGCTGGGTCCCGCCGAGAAGGAGGGTGAAGACGAGGCCGGCGACGAAGCCGGCGATGTGCGCCTCGAAGGCGATCCCTGCGGCCGCCGCCTCGTTCGCCGAGGTGACCTGGCTGACGAACCAGAACCCGAGCACGAGCCATGCCGGGAGGGTCACGATCGCGAAGATGAGGAACCAGCCGGTGATCCGCGCCCCTGGGATGATGACCGCCAGCAGGTAGAGCGGGAAGGGCACGTAGGTGTGGACCTGCGCCCGCGGGAACATCACGAGGTAGCCGCCGAGCACGGCCGCGATCGCACCCGACGCGCCGAGCAGCGGGGTGAGCTGGCTCGGGTTGAGGATCGCGAAGGCGTACGCCGCGACGATGCCGCCGGCCAGGTAGTAGACGAGGTAGGTGCCGTGGCCGAGCCGGTCCTCCACGTTGTTGCCGAACACCCACAGGAACAGCATGTTGAACAGGAGGTGGAAGAGACTGCCGTGGAGGAACATCGACGACACGATCGACGTCAGCACGCTCTTGTCCGCAAGCGCCGGCGCGACGCACTCCGCCAGCCGTGGCGGCAGGGCCGCCGGATCGAGCGGCGACAGGCTGAGGAGCTCCCGGGGGATCGCCGCCCACTGGAAGACGAAGCGGCTCAGCTCGCAACCCGACAGTTGGAGGCTGAACAGGAGGAAGACTCCGACGTTGACCGCGATGAGGACGACGGTCACCACCGGCGCTCGGCGCGTCGGGCTGCGGTCGCCGACAGGGAGGACCATCAGTGTGGTCGTCTCAGGACATCACGCCGCGGAGCCGCAGCAGGTCGGTCATGCTCGCCTCGACCCGGACGCGGTTCGTCGCGTAGGCACGGCGGAAACCGAGCTCGCCCCGGGTCATCCGCAGGAGATCGTCGGAGGAGCACTCGACGCGGATGTGCGAGCGGGCTGGGGCTCCGTGCTTGACGTCCGAGAGCTCCCCGTCCTGCCATTCCGCGTGGAAGACGAGGTCGAGGTCGGGGAACTCCGCCTCCACGATGCGGTGGTTGGGCAGCAGCGTCCTGTAGGCGGGTTCGAGCCGCTGGAAACGGCTGACGAGACGCACGAGCGTCTCCTCCACCTCTTCGGGAGTCGCCAAGAGCGGGGTCCGGGGATGGGAGTGGGCGGGCGGCGGCCGAGCGTAGCAGCGGGCCCCCTCGACCCGTCGGCGACGCTGCCGTCGCTACGGTCTCGGCTCAGCGAAGGAGTGGCGGTGCGACGTCTCCTGCCGGACACGCGAGAAGAGGATCTCGGGGACCTCTACACCGCGCTCGCGTTCCCCCCGCCCCCCGCCGGCCGGCCGTACGTCTACCTGGACATGGTCGCGAGCGCCGACGGCGCCGCGACCGTCGACGGCCGCACCCGGGAGCTCGGCAGGTCGGCCGACGCGCTCGCCTTCTCCCGGCTCCGCGAGTGGTGCGACGCCATCCTCGTCGGCGCGTCGACGGTCCGGATCGAGGACTACGGCCCGCCGCGACCGAAGGACGAAGCGCGGGCCCGGCGGGAGGCGCGGGGGCTCGACCCGTATCCGAGGCTCGTCGTCGTCACGCGGAGTCTCGCGCTGAACCCGGGGGGACGGCTCTTCTCCGAGGCGTCCCGCCCGCCGGTGGTGCTCGTCCCGGAGGACGCCGACGAAGACCGCCTCGGCGCCCTCCGCGGGGTCGCCGAGGTCGTCCAGGCAGGGGCCGGCGGCGTCGACCTCGTCCTGGCGCTCGGAGAGCTCCGGCGGCTCGGTGTCGCCTACCTGCTGTGCGAGGGGGGGCCGACGCTGAACGCCGAGCTCCTCGCGAGGGGGCTCGTCGACGAGCTGTTCCTCACCGTGTCGCCCCAGCTCGTCGGGCTGTCCGACCTCCGCATCGTCGACGGCCCGCTGGCCGGGAGCCCGTCGCCGCTGGAGCTCGTCGAGCTCCGTGAGCACGAGGGCGAGCTCCTCTGCCGCTACCGCGTCCTGGAGGGTGCCGGGTCCGAGGGAGTAGAGGAGCCCGTTGCTAGTCTCAAGGCGGATTCTCCGAGGGAGGCGCCGTGATCGATCCGCTACGGCGGTACGTCGAGGCCGCGACCGGCCTGACCCAGGTCACCAAGAGCGCGGCCGAGCGCATCGTCAAGAACCTCGTCCAGCAGGGCGCCGCCGCGGGCAACAACCCGCAGGAGCTCGTCGAGCATCTTCTCGAGCGCTCGCGTGAGAACCGCGAGGCGCTCATGACGACGGTTCGTTCGGAGACGCGACGTCTTGTGAAGTCGATGGGCGTGGCGAGCCAGGACGACGTCGAGCGACTCGAAGACGAGGTCAGGGAACTGCGTCGCAAGCTGCGGGAGAGCGAGGCCGCGAAGGCTGCCCCGAAGTCCACCGCCAAGAAGGCCACGAAGAAGGCGGCGAAGAAGTCGACCGCCAAGAAGCCCGCCAAGAAGTCGACGAAGAAGAAGAGCAGCGGAGGCTCCCCGTGAGCGACGACCCCCGGCAGGAGCACGGCGGCACGTCCGACCCCGGCGACGACCCCGGCGATGCCGGCGACGGGCGCCTCTCGGAGCTCCGGACCCGTCTCGCGGAAGTCGGATCGCTCCCGCTGGTGGAGCGTCCCGAGGTGTTCGGTGCCGTCAACGAGGCGCTCGCCGCCGAGCTCGCCGCGATGGAGGAGGTGTAGGCCGTCGCGGCACCGCGGCGGCGGCTCGACGCGGAGCTGGTCCGCCGTGGACTCGTCGCCTCGCGCTCCGAGGCGCAGGAGGCCATCGCCCGCGGCCGCGTCACGATCGACGGCGCCCCGGCGCTGAAGCCCTCCACCCAGGTCCAGCCTGTCCAGGACATCGTCCTGCTCGGACCGCCGCGTCCGTACGTGAGTCGCGGCGGCGAGAAGCTGGCGGTGGCGCTCGAGGAGTTCCTGGTGGATCCGGGCGGGAGGCGCTGCCTGGACGCCGGCGCCTCGACCGGGGGATTCACCGACTGCCTCCTCCAGCACGCGGCCGCCCGGGTCGTCGCGGTCGACGTCGGCTACGGCCAGCTCCACCAGTCCCTCCGCAGCGACGACCGCGTGACGGTGCTCGAGCGGACGAACGTCCGCGAGCTCGAGCCGGGTGACGTCCCCCCGCCGTCGCCGACGCTCGTCGTCGCCGACCTCTCCTTCATCTCGCTCGCGCTCGTCCTGCCGGCGCTGCGGGCGGTGGCCGCCGAAGACGCGGAGGCCGTGGTCCTCGTCAAGCCGCAGTTCGAGGCCCGCCGCGAGGACGTCGGCAAGGGCGGTGTCGTGCGGGACCCGCAGGTGCAGCACGACGCCGTCCGGCGGGTGGTCGACGCCGCGCTCACAGTAGGGTGGCGGCCCGCCGGGGTGATCGCCTCACCGTTGCGCGGCCCGGCCGGCAACGTCGAGTTCCTCGTCCACCTCGTCCCGGACGGCGGCGACGAGGCCTGGGCGGACGTCGACGAGTGGATACGCGCGGCGGTGGGCGAGGCCCACCGGACGGAGTCGGGCGGGAGGTGACATGAAGGTCGGTCTCGTCATCCACTCCGGCCGCACCGGATCCCGGGAGGCGGCGATGTCCGCGGCCCGCACCCTCGGCGAGCTAGATGCGGACGTCGTCGCTGTCCACCAGGACGGCCTTGACGGCGACGACAACCCCGCCGAGGACGTGCCCGGCGTCGCCCTCGTCCCCGCGGACGGCTTCGGCGCGACGATTGACGTGGCGCTCTCGCTCGGCGGCGACGGGACGTTCCTGCGCGCCGCGCACCTCTGCCGGGACGACGGCGTCCCCGTTCTCGGGCTCAACCTCGGGCGGCTGGGCTTCCTCGTCGAGGTCGATCCGGACGGCCTCGACGACGTCCTCCGCGCGGTCGTTGCCGGCGACTTCGAGGTCGAGGAGCGGGGGACGCTCGAGGCGACGCTGCATGGCCCGTCGGGAGAGGAGATCGGCCGGGACTGGGCCCTGAACGAGGTGTCGGTGGAGAAGACCGCGCGCCAGCGGCTGCTGCTGATGGACGTCTACGTCGGCAGCTCCCTCTTCGCGAAGGTTCCCGCCGACGCGGTCGTCCTCGCGACCGCCACGGGCTCCACCGCCTATGCCTTCTCGGCCGGCGGTCCGATCTTGTCCCCGCGGGTGTCGGGGACCCTCGTCACCCCGGTGGCGCCACACAGCGTGTTCGGGCGGACCCTCGTCGTCGCCGAGGACGAGACCGTGCGCGTCCACGTCATCGAGGACCAGCAGCCGGCGGTGGTGAGCTGCGACGGGCGGTCACCGGTGACGCTGCCGGCTGGGGGAGAGGCCCACGTGGTGGGCGGCGGTCGTCCCGTTCGGGTCGCCCGCGTCGCGCCGACCGAGTTCTACTCCCTCGTCCGCACGAAGTTCGGCCTCCGCTGACATTCGTGGACGGTTCCGGGCGTCTGTGCGGCGCCTGCACGGAAGCGTCGCACCGAGCCGCCATACTGCGGCCCATCGGGCCGACCGGGAGTTGCGCGTGCTCGACGAGCTGCACATCGCCGGCATCGGCGTCATCCGCGACGCGACCCTGCGCCTCGCGCCTGGACTGACCGTCGTCACGGGCGAGACCGGGGCGGGCAAGACCATGGTCGTCACGGCCCTCGAGCTGCTGCTCGGCGCCCGGGCGGACAGCACGCTCGTCCGCGCCGGTGCCGACGCCGGACTCGTCGAGGCCCGCGTGCGGCCCGTTCCGGAGCCCGCGGTGGAGTCTGGGTGGGCCGAGTCCGCCGACGAGGAGATCGTGTTGTCGCGCGAGCTTCCCGCGGACGGTCGTAGCCGGGCGCGCATCGCCGGACGCCTCGCGACCGTGAGCGCACTCGACGAGGTGCTCGGGCGCTCGGTCGAGGTGCACGGTCAGGGCGACCACGCGCGGCTGTCCCGTCCCGCGGTGCAGCGGCGCCTCATCGACCGCTACGCGGGTGAGCCCCACCGGCGGACGCTGGAGGCGCACCGCGAGGCGTTCGCCGCGCTCAGGACCGTTCGTGCGCGGCTGCTCGAGCTGTCCGAGGGAGCGCGGGAGCGGGCCCGGGAGGCCGACCGGCTCGCGCACGAGGTCGCCGAGATCGAGCGCGCCGAGCTCGACCCGGACAGCGACACCCGCCTCGAGGGCGAGGAGAGTCGCCTCGAGAATGCCGAGCTCCTCACCGAGTCCGCCCTCACCGCCGCGGCAGCGCTCGACGAGGACGGTGCCGGCGGCCCCCTCGGCGTGGCGGTCGCGGCCCTGCGTCGCGCGGCCGACCACGACCCGGAGTTCGCCACGCTCTCGAACCGTCTCGAGGACGTCGCCGCGCTCGTCACCGACCTCCGTCGCGATCTCCGCGCGGAGGCGGACACGGTCGCGGCCGACCCGGCCCGCCTCGAGGAGATCCGCGCCCGCCGCCGGCTCCTCGCCGACCTCACCCGCAAGTACGGCGACGGCATCGACGAGGTGCTGGCCTACGCCGCTGACGCGGCCGAGCGGCTCGCCGCCCTGACCGGCGACGAGAGCGCGTCCGAGGAGCTCGAGTCCGAGGCCGCCCGGCTCCAGGACGAGGTCGAGCGGCTCGCGTCGGACCTGCGGCGCGGTCGCGAGCTGGCGGCGGAGCGCCTCGCCGAGGCGGTGTCGGACCACCTCGAGGACCTCGGCATGCCCCATGCCGCGTTCTCGGTCGCGGTCGAGGCGACCGACGAGCACGGCCCCGACGGTGCGGACCGGGTGACGCTCCTCCTGGCGCCGAACCCCGGCGAACCGCCCGTGCCGCTCGGGAAGGCCGCGTCGGGAGGCGAGCGTTCTCGCGCCGCCCTCGCCGTCGAGGTGGCACTCGCTGACGTGGACGACATCGAGGTGCTCGTCTTCGACGAGGTCGACGCCGGCGTGGGGGGAGCCGCGGCGATGGCCGTCGGGGAGAAGCTCGCCCGACTCGCCCGTGACGGGCGCAGGCAGGTGCTCTGCGTGACGCACCTGGCGCAGCTCGCCGCCTTCGCCGACGTGCACCACGTCGTCGAGAAGGGTGTCGAGGACGGCCGCACGTCGACCGCGCTGCGCCGCGTCGAGGACGGGGACCGGCCGCGGGAGCTCGCACGCATGCTGTCGGGCGACCCCGACCGCGACACGGCGCTCGAGCACGCGCGGGAGCTGCTCGCGGAGGCTGCGGGCCGACGGGGGGACGGTGCCGCGACGACCGGGATGCGCGACTCGGCGGAGCGACTCGGCTAGCCGCGTTTTCCGCATCGGTTGGTCGGTAGGGGACCTCGATTCGTCGTTGTCGGCGTGATCTGGGTTGCTGTGGGCCGTTTCCATGCGCCATCGAAGTCGTGGCGTAGGACCAAACCGTTCTG
>JBOHEE010000223.1:0-4888 GCA_050700895.1 Nitriliruptorales bacterium
GTGCGCGCCGGGGTGGACGCCGGGCGGCTCGATCGTGCCTGCGGCGCCCGCCACCGCCGGCTGGAGCACGCCCGGCTCGGCATCCGACTGCGGCGCCGGCGGCCCGAACGGGCAGCCGCCCTGACGCACGTGCTCCTCCCACTCGTCGCGGAAGTGGCGGATCGCGGTGAGCGGCGGCTGAGCGGCGCCGTCGCCGAAGGCGCAGAAGCTGCGGCCGAAGATCTGGCTGCAGATGTCCTCGACGTGGTCGATGTCGGCCATGCGGCCGCGACCGGTCTCGATGCGGGTCAGGATCTGGGCGAGCCAGTAGGTGCCCTCCCGGCAGGGCGTGCACTTGCCGCAGGACTCGGCCTCGTAGAACTTCGTCCAGTTCAGCGCCGCGTCGACGACGCAGGTCCGATCGGTGAAGACCATGAGCGCCGCCGTGCCGAGCAGCGACCCGGCCGCCTGCATCGACTCGAAGTCCATCCCGACGTCGAGGTGCTCGCCGGTGAGCATCGGCACCGACGACCCGCCGGGCACGTAGAACTTCACCGGGCGGCCGTCGACCGTCCCGCCGCAGAGGTCGATGATCTCGCGCACGGTCGTCCCGAGGGGGACCTCGAGCACCTTCGGGTCCACGAGCTCGCCCGACGGGCACATGAGCTTCGGTCCGGGACTCTTCTGCGTCCCCCACTGGCGGTACCACTCGGCGCCGTGCTCGATGATGTGCGGGACGTTGCACAGGGTCTCGACGTTGTTCACCGTCGTCGGGCAGCCGTAGACGCCGGACTGGGCCGGGAAGGGCGGCCGCAGACGCGGCTGGCCCCGCCGGCCTTCGAGGGAGTCCATGAGCGCGGTCTCCTCGCCGCACTCGTAGGCCCCGGCGCCGCGGTGGAGGGTGAGGTGGAAGCGCCGGCCGGTGCCGAAGACGTCCTCGCCGAGGCAGCCCTGCTCGTACGCCTCGACGATCGCGTTGCCGAGCCTGCGTGCCGGGAACTCGTACTCGCCGCGGATGTAGATGAAGCCGTGCTCGCTGCGCATCGCGAGACCGGCGATCATCACTCCCTCGATGAGCTGGTGGGGGTCGCGCTCCAGGAGCCAGCGGTCCTTGTAGGTGCCCGGCTCGGACTCGTCGGCGTTGCAGACGATGTAGGAGGGCCGGGTCGGCTCCTTGGGCATGAACGACCACTTCAGACCGGTCGGAAAGCCCGCCCCGCCGCGGCCGCGGAGGCCGGAGTCCTGGACGACCTGGACGATCTCGTCGGGGCCCATCTCGAGCGCCTTCTTCGTGGCGACGTAGCCGCCGGCGCGCTCGTAGCCGTCGAGCGACCACGCGTCGTCGAGGTGGAAGCGCTGCGAGAGCACCTCCACGATCTCGACCATCAGGCGCCGCCCTCATCGGTCGGGGGCCTACGTTCCGCGCCGCCCTCATCGGTCGGGGGCCTACGTTCCGCGCCGCCCCGAGAGTCCTTGGGTGACGTCGCTCCACTACTTGAGGCCCCCGAACCCCCATCTTCGTCATCGTCGCCCCAGATGCCGGTCGCCGGGCCGGGGTAGGGGGCATCCGGATCGGCGCTCTCCGGCGGGCTCGCGTCCGGCTCGCGGCCGAGATCCTCGGCGTCGCCGTCCTCGGGGCCCGGCGGGCGGACCCCGGGGCTGCCGAGCCGCTTCTCCGTGTCGAAGATCCGCTCGGCCGGCGGCTTCTCGAACGCCTCGGCGTCCACGTCCGCACGGGCGGACTCGACGGCCGCACGGTGGAGAACGGGGTCGTCGACCGCGCCGGACAGCCGCCAGGAGACCTCGCGGAACGTCGGCGGGGAGTTCCCGTCGGCCGCGGCCGGCGGCTCCCCGCGCCGGCACGCCTCGAGCAGCGCGAGGGCGCCGTCGACGTCGAGGCGGGCGTAGTTGTTGTAGTTGACCTGGACCACAGGGGCGTCCTCGCAGTTGCCGAGGCACTCCACGTGCTTCACCGCGACGCCGTGCTCACGGTCGTGGCCGCCTCCTGTCTCGGCGACGAGGCGCTCGTAGATCGTGCGGCCGCCGCGGACCTTGCAGGAGAAGTTCGTGCAGACCGTGATGAGCCAGTCGCCGGGATCCTCGCGCTCGTACATCTCGTAGAAGGTCTGGACCGCCTGCACCTCGGCCTTCGTCAGCCCGAGGCGCTGCGCACAGAAGGCGATGCCCTCGTCGGTGATGCGGCCCTCCTCCGCCTGGACGAGGTACAGCAGCGGGAGCAGCGCCGAGCGCGGCTGCGGGTAGCGCGCCACGAGCCGGTCGGCGGTCGCGAGCGTCCGCTCCGAAAGGCTCATCTCCCGGCGCCTGCCGCTGTCGCTGCTCGAGGCGCTCATCGTCTGGCGCCTACCGCTGTCGCTGCTCGAGGCGCTCATCATCCGGCGCCTGAGGTTGACAAAGGATGTCTCATCGGTCGACCCCTCCCATGACCGGGTCGATGCTCGCGATGACCGCGATCAGGTCGGCGATCAGGAGGCCCCGCGCCATGTGGTCCACCGCCTGGAGGTGCACGAACGACGGGTCACGGACGCGCACGCGGTAGGGCTTCGTCGAGCCGTTGCTGACGACGTGGTAGCCGAGCTCGCCCCGCGGCGACTCGACGACCTGGTAGGTCTGGCCCGCCGGCACCGCGAACCCCTCGGTCACGAGCTTGAAGTGATTGATGAGCGCCTCCATGGACTCACCCATGATGTGACGGATGTACTCGGGGCTGTTGCCGAGCCCGTCCGGGCCGAGGCCGAGCTGTGCCGGCCAGGCGATCTTCTTGTCCGCGACCATCACCGGGCCCTCGGGCAGGGCGTCGAGCGCCTGCTCGACGATGCGCAGCGACTGGCGGATCTCCGCCATGCGGACGAGGAAGCGCGCGTAGCTGTCGGCTCCGGTCTCCGTCGGGACGGCGAAGTCGTACTGCTCGATGCCGCAGTACGGCTCGGCCTTGCGCACGTCGTAGGCGACCCCGGCGGCGCGGAGCAGCGGGCCGGTCACGCCGTAGCGACGGCAGGTCTCGGCGTCGAGCAGGCCGATGCCCCGGGTCCGCTCCATGAAGATCGGGTTCTCCTCGAGCAGGTCCTCGTACTCGCCGAGCCGCTCCGGCAGGACGGCGAGGAGCTCCCGACAGCGCTGGTCGAAGTCCGCCGTGACGTCCTGGGCGAGACCGCCGGGACGGATGTAGGCGTGGTTCATACGCAGGCCCGACACCGCCTCGAAGAGGTCGAGGATGTTCTCGCGCTCGCGGAAGCCGTAGATCATGGCGGAGATGGCGCCGAGCTCCATGCCGGCGGTCGCGAACCACACGAGGTGGCTCGCGATGCGGTTGAACTCGGTCAGGATGACCCGCACGGCCTGAGCCCGCTCCGGCGCCTCGATCCCGAGGAGGCGCTCGACCGCGAGCGCGTAGGCGAGCTCGTTGAAGAGAGGGCTCAGGTAGTCCATGCGGGTGACGAAGGTCGAGCCCTGCACCCAGGTGCGGTACTCGGTGTTCTTCTCGATCCCGGTGTGGAGGTAGCCGATGACGGGCTGGACCGACAGGACGGTCTCGCCCTCGAGCTCGACGACCAGCCGGAGCACCCCGTGGGTGGAGGGATGCTGCGGGCCCATGTTGAGGACGAGACGGCCCTCGGCGACGGCGTCCTCGACCGACTCCCAGTCGGCGCCGGAGACCCAGATCTCGTCGCTCTCGTAGCCGTCGGGCCGGACGTCCGTCACGATCCCACCTCGTCTCCGCCGGCGGCTCCGGGGACGTCACGGGCCCACACCCGCTGGTCGGGCGGCTCGATGAAGGCCCCCTCGTAGGGCGTGTCCACCCCGCCGAGCGGGTAGTCCTTGCGCAGCGGATGCCCGACCCAGTCGTCCGGCATGAGGATGCGGACGAGGTTCGGGTGGTCCTCGAAGACGACGCCGTAGAAGTCGTACACCTCCCGCTCGTGGTAGTTCGCGGTCGGGTAGAGGTCGGTCACCGTCGGGACGCGCGGGTCGTCGTCGCCCACCGCGACGACGAGCCGAAGGCGGTGGACGTGCTCCATCGAGAGGAGGTGGTACGTCACCTCGATGGTGCCGCGGTCCCGCGTGAGCCGGTGCGGCGGCCACCCCGTGGTCGAGATCTGCGTCTCCAGCATCTCCTCACCGCCGGGCCAGTGGACGCCCGACAGGTCGGAGAGGTGGCCGAAGCCGAGCTCCTCGTCGTCCCGGCAGACGGTGAGCACGTCGCGGATGCGGTCGGCCGGCACGAACGCGGTCAGCTCGCCGTACTCGACGTGCGTCCGCAGGTCGCCGACGCGATCCTGCAGACGCCGCTCGAGATCCTCGAGGCTCGCCATCACTCCCACTCGGTCGTCAGTGCTCCACGGCGCCGGCGAAGTGCTCTCGGCGGATCTTCTCGTGGAGCTTCAGAATGCCGTCCATGAGCATCTCCGGGCGGGGCGGGCATCCCGGCACGTACATGTCGACCGGCACGATGTGGTCGACGCCTTGGACGAGCGCGTAGTTGTTGAACATCCCCCCCGACGTGGCGCACACGCCCATCGAGATGACCCATTTCGGGTCCGACATCTGGTCGTAGACGCGCCGGAGGACGGGTGCCATCTTCTGGCTCACCCGCCCGGCGACGATCATGAGGTCCGCCTGCCGCGGCGACGCGCGGAAGACCTCCATGCCGAAGCGTGCCAGGTCGTAGTGCGCCGCCCCGGTCGCCATCATCTCGATCGCGCAGCAGGCGAGGCCGAACGTCGCCGGCCACAGCGATCCCTTGCGGGCCCAGTTCGCCAGCTTCTCGACGGTGGTGACCAGGATCCCGCTGGGCAGCTTCTCGAGGCCGCTTCCGCTGCTCATGGTCAGTCCCACTCCAATCCGCCGCGCTTCCAGTCGTACACGTAGGCGATCACCACCAGGCCGAGGA
>JBOHEE010000224.1:0-17081 GCA_050700895.1 Nitriliruptorales bacterium
GAGCAGCAGCAGGATGACGAGGATGAGGATGAGCTCTTGCGGTCCCAGGGACATGCGGATCCTCGATCCCGTGTGTTCGCGCGCCAGCCGCGCGCCGTCAGTGTACTCGGGGGCCTCCGGAGCGCCCGCGAAGGTGGCGCATGGCTCGGTCGAGCTCGTCGAGCCGGCGTCGCGCTGCGGCGAGCTCCCGGTCGACGGTCTCGGTCCCGGGATCGAGCCGCGCCCTGACCGTCTCCAGACGACCTGACAGGTCACGCAGACGGCGCAGCAGCGCGAGGACCGCGACGGGGAGCGCCACGAGCGTGCCGAGCGCGACCGTGATGACGACGATGAGAGCGGGCGTGGCCACGCCGCCACCCTATCGGGGCCTGGGGGGTCAAGAAGTGGCGCGCCACCACGCAAGTCTCTCGCGGCGGCGCGGAACGCAGCCCCCAGCCGATCTAGAGGAGGGAGCGCTCCAGGAGATCGAACCAGCCGTCCTCCTCCAGAAGGAGGTGGAAGTCGAGGAGGTCGTCGGCGGTGAAGTGGCGGCCCTCCGGTGGGGACTCCGGATGGGTCGGGCGGCGCCCGCTGGCTGCCGGGTGCGAGCGGTCGACGACCCCGGTCTCGACCCCGCCTCCCATCAGGAGGCGTGCGATGCGCTCGGTCGCGGGCTTCGCCACGGACTCGTCGCACGATGGGCAGGTGAACGTGTAATGGCTGTCCGGACCGACCTCGGCGCGTGTCGTGCGGACGACGGTGAGACGAATGTCGTCCGGCGTCAGGTCGACCTCGCCACAGGTCGGGCACGTAGCCCGGATCGTCGTCATCGTGTGTCCCCTTCACACGGCCGGCACATTCTACTTCCTCGGCCGATGTTGCCCGCGACTTGAAGGGACGTCTCGGGGAGCGCACGGGTTCCACACGATTCCGCCCAGGTGGGCTAGTCAGCCAACACCCGATCTACATCTCTGCGTACACACGGGTCACCGTCTGTAGCCAGGTCCGCCCGTTCGGCGGGACGTAGCGCTGCGCGAGACGTCGGACACGGACGTTCGGCCGTGCCGGCGCCGGTTTCGCAGATCGCGTGCCGGTCCGGTCCGCGCTGCGGTTCCCTGCGTTCGCAGGACGTGCAAGTACGCTGACTTCGACGAGGAGGGGCCGTGAGCGGCACAGCGCGACCCCAGAGGACGGTGTCCCCTCCGCGCGACGACGATGTCCTCGAGCGGCTTCGCGTCGCGATCGAGGGGCTCGCGCGCCCTGCCGACCCGGGTGAGATCTCCGCCCGCATCCTTGCGAGCGCGCGGGACATGACGGGGGCGGACGGCGGGCTCGTCGGCGTCGTCGAGGACGATGCGGTCCGCGCCGCTGCCCACGACGGGGTCCACCGCGGACGGCTCCTCGCGCTGCTCCGCCGGCCGGGCCTCCTCGACCTGGCGCGTGACACTCGGGTTCGACTCGTCGACCCGCTCACCTCGGATCCGGTGCTCGCCCCCCTCGTCCCGGCCGACTCCCGCGACGTGGCGATCGTGGCCGGACTCGTCGCGGCGGGCCGTCCTCGCGGACTCCTCGTCCTCGTCTCGAGGGAGCGGCCGCGGGCATCGGTCGACGCGCTCGGCAGCTATGTCGCCGCCGCGGGGATCGCCCTCGCGCACTCCCTGGCCCGTGCGCAACTCGAGCGCCGGGCGGCACAGACCCGCGCGATGGTGCAGGTCGTACCCGACCCCGTCGTCGTCACCGACGGGCAGGGTCGCATCCTGGCCGTGAACCCGATCGCGGCCGAGGTCTTCGGCCTCAACCCGAACTTCGTCGTCGGCCTCCCGGCCCAGGAACGACTGACCCCCGAGCTCGAGGAGCTTCTGCTCTCCGAGCACGGCGGTCGGCGCGAGGTCACCCTCCAGAAGCCGGAGACTCTCACCTACCTCGCCCGTGTGACCCTCGTCGGCGAGGAGGAGGACGAGCCGGCGGCCCGCATCCTCGTTCTCGAGGACATCACCACGGCCGCCGAGATGGCCCGACTCCAGGCCGACTTCGTGGCGGTGATCGGCCACGAGCTCCGGACGCCGCTGACGATGATCAAGGGCTACGCGAGCACCCTCGCCCGCTGGGACCGCGGCCTGACCGAGGAGATGCGGGACCGCGCGATCGAGCAGCTCCAGATCCACACCGTGCGGCTCGAGCGGCTCATCGAGGACCTCCTGCTCGTCTCGAGGATCGAACGCGGCCGTCCACCGCTCTCCCCGTCGGACGAGGATGTCGTCGCCGTCGTCCGCAGGGTGATCGCGAACAGCATCCTCGAGCACCCCGACCGCGAGATCGTGTACGAGAGCGGCCCGTCGAGCGTCGCCCTCCGGGTGGACGTGGTGAAGGTCGAGCAGGTCCTCCACCACCTCATCGAGAACGCCGTGAAGTTCTCCGGTGCCGACCAGCCGGTCGCCATCCGGGTCGAGGACGCGGCCGAGGAGGTGAGGATCTCGGTCATCGACCGCGGCATCGGGATCTTCAGCGGGGACCTCCCCCGGCTCTTCGACCGCTTCCGCCAGGTGGACGGCAGCGGGACCCGGAGCCACGGCGGGACCGGCGTCGGCCTCTACATCTGCAAGACGCTCGTCGAGGCCCACGGCGGCCGCATCTCGGTCCGCACAGCCCTCGGGAAGGGCAGCACCTTCAGCTTCACCCTCCCGAAGCGGCTCCCGGAGGGTGCGACGACGATGCGGCAGATCCGCGTCGGGGGTTCGCAGCCTCAGGAGTAGCGCGCCAGGGCGCGCCGAGCGGTCTCTCTGACCTCCGCGGCGAGATCCGGCGGCGACTCGACGCGGACACCGGGCGCGGCACCGAGGACCATCCGCACCGCCCAGGCGGGCGCATCGGTCCGGAAGCGGACGCGCCGACGTCCCTCGCCCAACTCGGTGATCTCGTCCGCCTGGACCGACTCTGCGAGCCAGCGGCTCGAGCGGTCGAGGAGGAGGGTCACTTCGAGGTCGTCCGGTGCCGGCTCGTAGCGCGGGGGCGGCGGGTGCTCCTCGGGACCGGGTTCAGACTCGACGTCGAGGACCTCGAGATCCGCGATGCGGTCGAGTCGATACGTCCGCGCGTCGCCGCTGCGGCCGTCGCGTCCCCGCAGGTACCAGGCGCCCGCGGCGATCTGGATCGCCCATGGGTCCACCTCCCGCGTCGACGCCGACGCATCGGCGCGACCCCGGTACTCGAGTCGAACGCGGCGCCCCGCGTCGATCGCGCGGCGCAGGGGTGCGAGCCAGACCGTGCCGTCCTCGTCGAGCTCCACCTCGACCTCCCGCGGCACCCCCGCGACCGCTCGCAGGGCATCGAGGGCGCTGCGCAGCGCGGGGACGTCGTCGCCGAGGGCCGACGACACCGCCTCACCGGCCAGGACCAGCGCGAGCGCCTCGCGCGGCGTGAGGCGCAGGGGGCGGCGCAGCTCGTCGGCCATCTCGACGAGGATGCGGTCCTCGATGATGCTGACCTCGAACAGGTCACCGCCCCCGAGGCCGGGCAGCCCGCAGTAGCCGATCGCGTCGAGGTCGCGCAGCACGACCCGGCGCGACACCCCGAAGGCGGCCGCGGTCTCGTCCACGCTGGCACCCGGACGCTCGAGGAGCCACGGCACCATCGTGAGCATGCGCGCGACCGCATCGGCGGCGCTCACGTCGCCTCCCCCGCCAGACGTCGCAGGCGGCCGGCAGCCTCCTCCCGCAGCCGCCTCGGGCGCAGGATCTCCGCTTCCTCGCCGAGGACGAGGATGCGCGGCAGGAACCGTTCCGGGTCGACGGCCTCGAAGCGCGCGACGACCCAGCCGTCCCTTCTCGTGCGCACGACGGTTCCGCCGCCCCGCTCCGCCTCCCCGGCGGCCGCAGGCGCGAAGGCGACCTCGGCGTTCATCGCCTCTGCCGCGGCGGGCCCCCGGACGTGCGCGGCGAGGTCGACGTGCTCCGGTGGCGTGAAGGCGCCGGGCGGGCCTTCCGCGCGCGGACCCGAGACGATCCGGTCGAGGCGGAAGGCACGGATGTCGTCACGGGAGTGGTCGCGTCCCACCAGGTACCAGTTGCCGCGTCGCTGGACGAGTCCGTAGGGGTCGAGGGTCCTGACGGACTCCACCCCGTCGGCGTCGCGATAACCGAAGGCGACGATTCGCCGTTCGACGAGGGCGTCCGCCACCTCCCCCTCCGCGGCAAGGCCGAGGTCGATCTGTGCCGGGGGCACGGGCGCGGGCCGGGGATCGGGCGCGAGGGCCGCCACCTTCGCCAGCCCGAGCCGGGCCGACTCCTCGCCGGTCAGTTCGAGTGCCAGCGCGAGCGCGGCGACCTGCTCGGCGTCGAGACGCAGCGGCGGGAGCTCGTACTCTTCCCGGTCGACGACGTAGCCCCACTCCGACTCGAACGCGTCGGTCGCGACCGTGCGCACGGGGATCCCGAGCCGACGCAGGTCCTCCTTGTCCCGCTCGAACATGCGGCGGGCGGTCTCCGGGTCGTCCTGGCCGTAGCCGGGGAGCTTCGCCCGGATCTCGGTGAGCGTCATCGGTCGCCGCGCCTCGAGCAGCGCGACCGTGAGGTTCACGAGCCGTTCGGCCTTCTCACTCATCGCGCGGGAGGCTAATGGTGAACCGGCGCGCGATGGAGTCGGTTACCCACCGGCAACCACGGACTGCCTGAAGCCCTTGGTGCGCTGCCCGCCGCCGGGGCGGCTAGGGGTCGGGTGGGTGGGTGTGGATGACGGTTAGTCGGTCGGGTGAGGTCCAGGTGCAGATCGCGGTGTCGGGGTCGTAGTCGACCTGCCAGCCGTGCTCGTCGCGCAGCTGGTGATGCTTGACACAGCCGGGGACGGTGCAGTCGAACTCGGTGGTCGCACCCTCGGCGTAGTCGCCGTTGACGTGCATCGCCTGGGTCCACTCGAACGGGCGGTCACAGCCCGGCCCGCGACAGTGGCCGTGGACCGCCTTCAGCAGCGGCCGCAACCAGTCCGGCAGCACCCGCTGGGTGCGACCGAACCCCACCGCCCGGTACGGGCCCAGCATCAGCACCGGCGTCAGCTTCGCCTGCTCCAGCAGATGAACCGCCCGCTCCACGCTCAGCTCCGTGCCCGAGCCGAGCCGGGGCTTGCGGGTGGCGAGATCGTCACGGCCCAGCAGGGTCTGCAGGTCGATCATCAGCAGCACATGCGGCTTCGCCCCGTGCACCGAACCGACGTCGGGGTGCTCGGAGGCGGCGCTCAGGATCGCGTCGAAGGCGTCATGGCGGACCTGCGCCGGGGTGCGCTGCTGGTTGTCGGGCGTCTCCGTCTCGTCGGGGGTGGTGAAGGCGTGCAGCAGGGACTCGAACATCTCCTGGGTCACCGGATCCAGATTCGCGCGCAGATCCCCGAAACCCTCGAACGTCCGCGTCGAGTACAGCTCCCGCCGGCTGTCCGGACCGCAACCCTCGCTGTCGCCGTGGTCAGGGCTCACCACGTCGGCGATCTTCCGGCACGCCGCCCGCACATCCCGCGGCTGGGCCCGGCGGGCCAACCCCACCAGCGTGTCCTCGTGGTCCACGATCGCGTCACGCCGCTGGGGGATCGCCGCGGTCGCGATCACCTCCGCATGCCGCCAGGTGATGTCCCCCGCCTCGACCGCGTCGCGGGTCACGTCCAGGAAGGCCAGCCGCCGGGCCGTCTTCGCCAGACGGGTCGCATCCCCCGGATCACGGTTGGTCTTCTGCCGCAGCCACGACGCCGCGGTCACACACCCGTCCTCCGCATACGCCTGCCGCAGCCCCACCGCCCGCACCAGCCGCGCCTCACGCGCCTGGATGCGGGTGATCTCACGGTCCACGTCCCGCGTGAAGGCCAACAGCTCCCGGTCGCGCAGGCGATCCAGATCCACCACATCCAGCACCTCGTTCGCCCACCGCAACGCCGCCACCGCCTCGGCCGCATCCACCAGCCCCACCTGCGGATCCGCCTCCACCGGCGACACGGTGCTTGCCTCCGGCGCGGACCCCGGCGGCGCCGGCGCGGCCGCGTAGTCCACGTCACGCTCGCGAGCCACCGCCGACGGCGGGGCAGAACCCGGCCGCACCCAGCCGCGCAGCCGCCCCGACGGCCGCCCCGACGCCGTCGCGGTGCCCCTGCCCCTGCCGGTGCTGCGCTCGCCCGTCTCCTTCATGACCGCCATCCGAACAGACGTTCGACCAGTTGTCAAGGACCACTCCGCTCCGCATTGTGGATAGCACTCTCCGTAGGAAAAAGGCGCAGGGAGTCAGGTCACCGGCGCACGGCCCCGGAAGGCCTACCGTGGGCTCCCACGCTCCCCCACGAGGCACACATGGACAAGCAGCGGCGCTTCGTGTTCGGCGAGGTGGCCGAGTTGTACGACGAGGCCCGTCCCGGCTATCCCGTCGCGCTCTTCGACGACCTGGGGAGCCTGGGAGGGCTCGGCCCGGACGTTCGTGTCCTCGAGGTCGGAGCGGGCACGGGCAAGGCGACCGTGGAGCTCGGCCGCCGCGGCTCCGACGTGACCGCACTGGAGCCGAGCCAGGCGATGGCCGCCGTCGCCCGCCGGAGGTGTGCGGACCTTCCAAACGTCCACGTGGAGGTCTCGACCTTCGAGGACTGGGCTGCCCCCGCCGGGTCGTACGACCTCATCGCGGCCGCCCAGTCCTGGCATTGGGTCGAGGAGGACGTCGGCTTCTCCCGGGCGGCGGAACTCCTCTCCCCAGGCGGGTGGCTCGCGCTCTTCTGGAACTCCCCCGTCGAGCGCGGCGGCGCGGCGGCAGGCGAGATCGACGCCGCGTACGAGGAGCACGCCCCACCGTCGGGCCGGATGGCCTCGCAGTGGGCGGGCGGCAGGGGGTCGAAGGCCGCTCGCGACTGGGGCGCGGATCTGGCCGGCTCCGGCCTCTTCGGCGACGTCGTGGAGCGGCACCGCCGCTGGACCACGGTCTACTCCACCGAGGAGTACCTCCGCCTGATGCGGACGCACTCCGACCACCGCCTCCTCGAGGAGGAGCGGCGGGAGCCTCTCCTCGCCGCCCTCGGACGCATCATCGACCGTCACGGCGGCGCGATCGAGGTCGTCTACGTCACCGACCTCTACGCCGCGCCCACTCACTCCTGAGCGACCCCGTCGTCCCCACCGGCCGTCGCGGCGCCGCCGAGGTGGCGCTCACATCGCGGCGATGAGCTTGTCGACGCGCTCGTCGTCGTAGCGGAAGGGGTCCTTGCACAGCACCGTGCGCTGCGCCTGGTCGTTGAGCTTGAGGTGCACCCAGTCCACGGTGTAGTCGCGGCGACGGGCCTTCGCGTGGCGGATGAAGCGCCCGCGGAGCGCCGCCCGTGTCCGCGCGGGCGGCTCGGTCTTCGCCTCCTCGATCTCGGTCTCGGTGAGGATGCTCTCCACGCGGTCGCGGCGGGCCAGCAGGTAGTACAGGCCACGGTCCCGTGCGACGTTGTGGTAGGCGAGGTCGACCATCGCGACCCGGGGGTGCGACAGCGGCAGCCCGTGACGCTCGCGGAACGCCTCCACGAGGTCGTACTTCGCCACCCAGTCGAGCTGCCGACCGAGCTTGAAGGGGTTGTCGGCGAGAGTCTCGAGCACCTCCCGCCAGCTGTCGATGACCTCCTTCGCGTCAGGGTCGGGATCGGAGGTCTCGACGAACCGCGTCACGCGCTCGAGGTACGCCTCCTGGATGTCGAGGGCGCTCATCTCGCGCCCGTTCGCGAGGCGGAGGCGCCGCCGCCCGGTGAGGTCGTGGCTGATCTCGCGGATCGACCGGATCGGGTTCTCGAGCGTGAAGTCGCGCATGATCGACTGCTCCTCGAGCATGCGCAGGACCAGGTCGGTGGTCGCCACCTTCAGCCAGGCGGCGAACTCGCTCATGTTCGAGTCGCCGACGATGACGTGGAGTCGCCGGAAGCGCTCGGCGTCGGCGTGCGGCTCGTCGCGGGTGTTGATGATCGGGCGCGAGCGCGTGGTGGCCGACGACACGGCTTCCCAGATGTGCTCGGCACGTTGCGAGAGGCTGAAGATCGCACCGCGGGGCGTGTGGAGCACCTTCCCGGCCCCGGCGAAGGTCTGGCGGGTGATGAGGAACGGGATGAGCGCGTCCGCGAGGCGCTGGAACTCGCCGACCCGGGCCACGAGGTAGTTCTCGTGGCAGCCGTAGGAGTTGCCGGCCGAGACGGTGTTGTTCTTGAAGAGGGAGCTGTCGCCGGCGATGCCCTCCTCGTTCAGGCGGTGCTCGGCGGCGTGGACGAGGTCCTCGAGGATCCGCTCCCCCGCCTTGTCGTGGGTGATGACCTGGCGCGGCGAGTCACACTCCGGCGTGGCGTACTCGGGGTGGCTGCCGACGTCGAGGTAGAGCCGGGCGCCGTTCTCGAGGAAGACGTTGCTCGACCGCCCCCACGAGACGACCCGTCGGAAGAGATAGCGGGCGACCTCGTCGGGGCTCAGGCGTCGCTGGCCCCGGAACGTGCACGTGACCCCGTACTCGTTCTCGATGCCGAAGATTCTGCGGCGCACGGGGCCTCTCGTGTCGAGGGAACCCACGGTACCGGCGGGGCCCCCTTGGGGGGCGGTGTCCCCTTGGGGGGCGGTGTCCCCCGACGCTCACGCGGGCCCCGGTTTCGGTCAGCGAGTGATGGCGTCCGCGCGTCCGAGGTCGGGGGCGATCCCGAGGCGAACGTCACTGCCGTCGCAGCGCAGGACGGCGTCCTGGTCGGTTCCGTCGAACCGCGTCACCCCGTCACGGGTGCTCCGCGCGGACGTCGGGAACGCCGCCGCGTACCAACGGTCCATGCCGTCGCAGAGCCGGGAGGTCCCGACCATCGCGATGCCAACCGCGGTGCGGTCGCCGTCGGTCAGGAGGATGAGCTCCCCACCTCGCCATGTCGCGGCGAGCGTGCTGGCGTCCTCGAGCGCCCGCGAGGGGTCGTCGCCCGGGGCCTCGAACAGGAAGAGGAGGTCCGCCGCGCCGAACTGGAGCCGCGCCTCCCGCCGCCAGGGGGCACCGGGATCGGAGACGTCGCGCGTCTCCTCTCCCCCGCCCTCGCCGGAGAGGAACAGCTCGGGTCGGAGGATCTGGAGCGTCGAGGTCGGGGGTTTCCGGTACGCGTCGTTCACGGCTTCCCAGCCGGCTCGGGACTCGACGCTGACGACGAACGTGAGCCCCTCCTCGTAGGGGAAGACGAGGCTGCGGCGGAGGTAGTGCGGCAGTGCCTCCAGGACCTCCTGCTGACCCGCCAGCTCCCCGGCCTGTGCGGCGAGGTCGGCGAGCTCGCCCGGGGTGAGTGCCCGCTGGGCGTAGAGGATCATGGCGTAGGTTGCATCGCCCTCCACCAGCGCCTGGGCGGCCAACGCCGCGTCCTCGGTGCCGGGCTCCGGGTCCTCGTCCGGGAGGCCGAGGACCTGATCGGCGAGGGCGTGCTGGAGCTCGTGCGCGAGCGTGATCTCGTCGAACGGTGGCAGCGGGCCGTCCCGCGCGCTCGTCGCCACGACGAGCTCGCCCGTCCGCGGGTCGTAGATGCCGGCGACCTGCTCCGCGAGCGCCTCCCCGAGCGTCTCGCGCAGGTCCATGTCCGCGGGAATCGCGCCGAGCGCCGCGAGGATGCGCGCGTCCTGGGCGGCCTCCGCCTCCGTGTAGCCCTCGAGCAGGAGCGCGGCGCGGCCGGCGAGCTCGTCGGGACTCAGATAGGTCGGCTCGGGAAGCTCTTCGAAGTCGAGTTCGCGGACCTCCGCCACGAGCCGCGCGACGGCGTGGAGCTGCTGCTCGACGCTGGTGGTGCGTGGGCTCGGGGTCGGGGTCGCCGTGACAGCGGGCGACGGCGTCTCGGCGACCTCTTCCGGTGCTGTGCGCGAGCGCAGCAGAGTGGCGGTTCCTGCGGCGATGACGACCGCGAGGACTGCCGTCGCGGCCGCGAGGCGACCGGTCCGGGACACGGGCTCAGCCGCCGGCGAGGATGGCGGCCATCCGCTCGTCGTCGAACCGGAAGAACTTCCGCTGACTCAGCGACCGGTCGAGGCCGGACACCTCGAGGTCCTCCGCCGGGATCTCGCGATCGGCGTTGGACGACAGGACGTCGACAGCAAGGCGAACCGCCGACTCCACAGTGAGCCCGTCCTCCCAGCGCTCGCCGATGGCCGCTGCAAACTCCTCGGATTCCCCGCCGATGGCGACGAACTTGTGCTCGTCGACGAGGGAGCCGTCGTAGAGGATGTGGTAGAGCTCGCTGCCGCCGCGGTCGCCGTTCACCTGCGAGATGAGCACCTCGATCTCGAACGGCTTGTTCTCACCCATGAAGATCGCGCCGAGGGCCTGGGAGTAGGCGTTCGCAAGCGACTTCGCCGTGACGTCCTGCCGCCCGTACTGGTAGCCCTTGACGTCGGCGAGCCGGATCCCCGACACCCGCAGGGCCTCGAACTCGTTGTAGCGACCAACGGCGGCGAACGCGATGCGGTCGTAGATCTCCGAGGTCTTGTAGAGCGACCGCGACGCGTTCTCGCTGACGAAGACGACGCCCTCGTCGAACTCGACCGCGAGGAGGGCACGCCCGCGGGCGATGCCCTTCCGGGCGTACTCCGCCCGGTCCTTCATCATCTGCTCGGGTGAGACGTAGTAGGGAGTTGCCACGCCGATCGTCCTCTCCGGGTCCTCGCACGTCCGCCTCAGCCGAGCGGCGTGCGGGTCCCCTCGTTGGCCACGTTGCGGGCCTCGCGCTCCTCGACGATCGTCGCGACGTGTGCTCCGACCGCGGCCTCGTCGAGCTCGCGGTAGCCGTCGCCGTCGATGACGGCCACGATGGGATAGATGCGCCGGATCAGGTCGGGGCCGCCCGTGGCGGCATCCTCCTCCGCGGCGTCGAAGAGCGCGCTGACCGCGAGCCTCACGGCCGTCTCCTCGCCTGCGCCGGGGTCGTGGAAGCGCTTGATCGAGCCTCGCGCGTCGCGAGCCCCTGATCCGGCGGCGGCGTAGTCGGTGGCCAGATAGCGGCCGCCCGCGGGGTCGTACTCGAAGATGCGCCTGCCGCCGTCGACGGCGTCGACCCCCGCGAAGAGCGGCACGACGACGAGGCCTTGGAGCGCGAACGGCAGGTTCGCCCGAACCATGTGCGCGAGCTTGTTCGCCTTGCCCTCCAGCGAGAGCGCCTCGCCCTCGACCTTCTCGTAGTGCTCGAGCTCGGTGGCGAAGATCTTCGCGAGCTCCATCGCCGGCCCGGCGGCGCCGCTGATCGCGATCGCGGAGAAGCGGTCGGCCGAGAAGACCTTCCGCATGTCCTTCTTGGAGATGAGGTGGCCGGCGGTCGCCCGGCGGTCGCCGGCGATGACGACCCCGTCGGCGCAGGTCAGGGCGAGGACCGTGGTCCCCTCCACGACGTCCTCGAGCCGGGCGTGGCTGCCACCCCCGGCGAGGACCTCGGGAAGCGCGTCGGGCGCGGTGCGACGGAGCAACTCGAAGAACGAGGTGCCGTGGGCGTCGAACGGCTGCGGCAGCCCGAGGTCACCGAACGGGCCTCCAAGCACGGGCGGGCCTCCTCATGATCGGAACGAACGCGACAGTCGCGACCGACCGTATCACGGGCCTCAGGAGTGGTTGTGTGCTGCCTCGTGCTCGGCGATCTGGCGCCGCACGTCGTCCATGTCCAGCCCGCGGACCTGGCCGATGAGGTCCTGGAGACCCTCGGCCGGGACCACGCCCGGCTGGTGGTAGAGGACGACGCCGTCGCGGAAGATCGTGAGCGTGGGGATCGACCGGATACCGAAGCTCGATGCGAGGTCGACCTGGGCGTCGGTGTCGACCTTGCCGAAGACGATGTCGTCGTGCTCGTCGGAGACGCGCGCGTAGATCGGCGCGAAGCTGCGGCACGGTCCGCACCACTCGGCCCAGAAGTCGACGAGGACGAGGTCGTTGTCCTCCAGGACCTGGTCGAAGCTCTCCTTGGTCAGCGCGACCGTCGCCATCAGCAGCTCCATGACACGTCGGGCTGGTTCTCGGTCAGACGCCAGCGGGAACGTGTGTCGAGGGTCCCACTGCTTCCCCTCGGACCTGTCCCGGCGCCGTGGTGAAGCCAAGAGCCCCCGGCGATGCGGGGGCCCCTGTTGATCGCGCGGGTCTCAGCCGGTGCTGGCTACTCGCCGCCCTTCTGGACGTAGTTCTTGATGAACTCCTCGGCGTTCTCCTCGAGCACCTCGTCGATCTCGTCGAGGAGCTCGTCGGCGTCCTCGATGACGTCCTCGGACGTCTCCTCTCGGACCGCGACCTCTTCGACCTCTTCGGTCTTCTGGGGGGCGGGGCGCTTGCGGGTCCGTCCGCCGTCGCTCACTGGGATCCTCCTCGGACGTCGCGGCCAGCCGCGCTCGTCTTGCGATCAGCGTACCCCGGAGCTGGGTGGACGCTCCCTGCGGCGCAACCCCGACGCCGTCCCTGCAGGTCGGGGCTCAGGAGCCCAGCGCGTCGAGCAGCTCCTCGGCGCTCTCCACGCGCTCGAGGAGCTCGCCGACGTGGAGCTCGGTGCCCCGTGCCGGATCCATCATCGGCACCCGCTGGAGCGCGTCGCGTCCCAGGTCGAAGATCAGCGAGTCCCAGCCGGCGGCGACGATCTGCTCGCGGAAGCGCGCGAGGCAGGTGCCGCGGAAGAAGGCGCGGGTGTCCGCAGGCGGCAGGCTCATGGCCCGCTCGATCTCGCTCTCCGCCACGAGACGCTCGACCTTCCCGCGGGCCGCGAGCCGGTGGTAGAGGCCCTTGTCCTGACGCACGTCGTGGTACTGGAGGTCGACCATCTTCATGCGATCGTCGTCCCACTCGAGGCCGTGCCGGTCCCGGTACTGCTCGAGGATGCCGAGCTTCGTCGCCCAGTCCACCTGGCCGGCGAGCCGCCGCGGATCCTCCTCGGCGGTCGTGAGCACCGCCTCCCAACGCTGGAGGACGTCGGCCGTCGACGGCTCCGGGTCGAGGTCCTTCACGTAGCGCTTCACCGCCTCGAGGTAGCGCCACTGGATCTCGAGCGCCCGGACCTTGCGCCCGTCGCGGAGCTGGACGACCGGTTCCGCGCAGGTGAGGTCGTGGCTGACCGCGTGGAAGGAGCGGACCGGCTTCGCGAGCTCCGGCGGGTCGGGCGCCGCACCGTCCTCGATCATCGACAGGACGAGGGCGGTGGTGCCGACCTTCAGGAACTGCGCGACCTCGCAGAGGTTCGCGTCGCCGTTGATGACGTGGAAGCGGCGGTAGCGCTCGGGATCGGCGTGCGGCTCGTCGCGCGTGTTGATGATCGGCCGCTTCAGGGTCGTCTCGAGACCGACGTCGACCTCGAAGAAGTCGGCCCGCTGGGTGAGCTGGAAGCCGATGTCCTCGTCGGGGAACTCGCTGCCGATCCGCCCCGCCCCCACGAAGATCGGCCGGGTGATGAAGAACGGGATCATCTGCTTCACGAGCTGCGGGAACGGGATGTCGCGCGACACGAGGTAGTTCTCGTGCGTGCCGTAGGCCGCGCCCTTGCCGTCGGTGTTGTTCTTGTGGATGAGGATGCGGCCGCCACCGGGGACGTTCGCGCTCGCCTGCGCCGCGGCCGCGGCGAGGATGCGCTCGCCCGCCTTGTCCCAGACGACGAGGTCCCGCGGGTTCGAGCACTCCGGGGTCGAGTACTCGGGGTGGGCGTGGTCGACGTAGAAGCGCGCCCCGTTCGTGAGGACGGTGTTGGCCATCCCCAGGTCCTCGTCGGACGGCGGCTCGTGGCCGCTCGGGCCCTCGTAGCCGCGAGCGTCGCGCATCGGGTGCTCGTCGGTGTGGTCCCACTTCACCTGGCCGGGGGCCGGCAACTGGTAGGCGGAGACGACGAGCGACGAGGCGAGGACCGGGTTCAGGTCCGGCTGACCCTGGACCGTGATGCCGTACTCGGTCTCCGTCCCGACGTACTTCGGCAGGACCATCTAGGCACTCATGTGCAGAGCGGGAGCCGGTGTCACAGGTACTGGCCGGCGTTCACGTTCTCGATCGCCTTGCCGTGCTCCGAGTCGGTACCGCTGAGCAGCGTCCGCACGTAGACGATGCGCTCGCCCTTCTTGCCCGAGATCCGCGCCCAGTCGTCGGGGTTCGTCGTGTTCGGCAGGTCCTCGTTCTCGCGCCACTCGTCGCGGATCGACGTCACGAGGTCCTCGGTGGTGAGGCCGCGCGCGCCGGTCGCGATGAGCCGCTTGATCGCGACCTTCTTCGCCCGGTCGACGACGTTCTGGATCATCGCGCCGGAGTTGAAGTCCTTGAAGTAGAGGATCTCCTTCTCGCTGTTCGCGTACGTGACCTCGAGGAAGCGGTTGTCGTCGTCCTCGGCGTACATCTTCGTCACTGCAGCGTCGATCATCTCCTCCACGGTCGCCCCCGGGTCGCCGTCGTGCGTCGCGAGCTCGTCGGGGTGGAGCGGAAGCTCGGTGTGGAGGTAGATGCGGAAGATCTCCCGCGCGGCCCTCTGATCGGGGCGCTCGATCTTGATCTTCACGTCGAGGCGGCCCGGCCGCAGGATCGCGGGGTCGATCATGTCCTCACGGTTCGACGCGCCGATCACCACGACGTCCTTCAGGCTCTCCACGCCGTCGATCTCGGCGAGGAGCTGCGGGACGATCGTGTTCTCGACGTCGGAGGACACGCCCGAGCCGCGGGTGCGGAACAGCGAGTCCATCTCGTCGAAGAAGACGATGACGGGGTAGCCCTCGGCTGACTTCTCCCGTGCCCGCTGGAAGATCAGGCGGATCTGGCGCTCGGTCTCGCCGACGTACTTGTTGAGGAGCTCCGGGCCCTTGACGTTGAGGAAGTAGCTGCGCGCCTCGGCCTTGCCGGTCTTCTCGGCGACGCGCTTCGCGAGCGAGTTCGCCACCGCCTTCGCGATCAGGGTCTTGCCGCAGCCGGGCGGGCCGTAGAGGAGGATCCCCTTCGGCGGCTTGAGGTGGTGCTCGGCGAACAGGTCGGCGTGGAGGTACGGAAGCTCGACCGCATCACGGATCTGTTCGACCTGGTCGGCGAGGCCGCCGATGTGCTCGTAGGTGATGTCGGGAACCTCTTCGAGGACCAACTGCTCGACCTCCGCCTTCGGGACGATCTCGAGGGCGTAGTTCGAGCGCGAGTCGACGAGGACCGAGTCGCCGGCCTTGAGCGGGCCGTTCAGGAGCGGGTCGGCGAGGTGGACGACGCGTTCGTCGTCGCCGTGGCCGACGACGAGGACGCGGCCGTCACCGAGGAGCTCGGACACCAGCATGACGTCGCCGGCGTCCTCGAAGTCGCTCGCGGCGATGACGTTCATCGCCTCGTTGATCCGGACCTCCTGGCCGGGGCGGAGCTCGCCGCCCTCGATGTCCGGGCCGAGCTGGACGCGGAGCTTGCGCCCCTGGACGACGACGTCGGCGGTCTCGTCCTCCTCGTAGCGGCACAGGAACGACCCGTAGCCGTGCGGTGGGGCCGAGAGCTTCTCGACCTCCTCGCGCAGGGTCGAGAGCTGCTCGCGCGCGGCACGGAGCGTCTCCGCGAGCCGTGCGTTCTGGTTGAGGGCGCCCTGGAGCTGACCCTTCGTCTCGAGCAGGCGCTCCTCGAGCATTCGGATCCGTGCCGGGCTCGTCTCGAGGCGGCGACGGAGAAGTTCGACCTCGTCGCGGAGGTACTTCAGTTCCGCGTGGAGGGCGTCCTCGTCGTCGAGGTCCGAGAAGTCCTCGCGCACGGGTTCGGGCCGATCCCGGGAACGGTCGATGGAGAACTCGCCCGGATCGGGCACACCTGGCCCCCCGTGCGAGCCGCGCCGCTGCTCGGGATCGTGACCGGGTTCGTGGCGCTGGGTCACGGGAGCTCCTTCGCGCCGGACTGGCTCTTCGCCGAGTATATGGCTGCGGTCCGTTGCCGCCGATGACCCGGGAAGGCAGCGCTGCTACCTCGGGGTCGGGCCGCCCTCGTCGAGATGGAGCAGGCGGCGGGAGGTCGTGAGGAAGGCCGTGTGCGCGACCATCCGGTGGTCGGGGCGGACCGCGAGACCCGAGACGTGCCACGTCCGGTGCAGGGTTTCGGACGTGGTCGTGAGCCCGAAGCGGCCGTCGGCCTCCAGCGTCTCGGACAGCCGCTGGACCTGCGGCACCGTCGGCGTGTACGCGACGAGGATCCCACCGGGGTGGAGCGCGGCCGCAGCACCGGCGACGAGCTCCCAGGGTTCGAGGAGGTCGAGGACGAGCCGGTCGCATTCCAGCTCGGCCAGGACGTCCGCGAGGTCCCCCGCGCGCAGGTCCCAGTTCTCCGGGACCCCTCCGAGGAAGCTGGCGACGTTCTCCCTGGCGTGCGCGAGGTGGTCCTCGCGCCGCTCGTAGCTGATCACGCGCCCCTCGGGACCGACGGCCTGGAGGAGTGCGAGCGACAGCGCGCCCGACCCCGCCCCCGCCTCGACGACCGTGCAGCCCGGCCGGATGTCGCCGAGGGCGACGATCATCGCCTGATCCTTGCGGTAGACGACCTGCGCCCCCCGCGGCATCTTCAGGACGAAGTCCTCCAGCGTCGGCCGGAGCGCGACGACCTCCATGTTCTTCGAGGTGCGGACCGCGGTGCCCTCGGCGGCCCCGATCAGCTCCTCGTGGCGGAGCATCCCGGCATGGCTGTGCCACTCGCCCCCGGCGCGGAGGTGGATCAGGTAGCGGCGACCCTTCCGGTCGCGAAGGACGACGCGCTCCCCCTCGCCCAGGGGCGCGGCGGCCCCCGGGAAGTGGGTGCTCACGCTTCCCTCCCTCTCCCTGCGTCGAGCTCGTCGAGGAGCTGCCGCACGGTGCGGGGAGACGCTACCGGAGAGCCGATGGGCGTAACCGCGTCCCTGCCGGCTCGTTCTCCAGGCAAGGATGGTGTGTCCACCCTCCGTCGAGAGGCGGCAGGAGACCGCGACGGCGACGGCGAAATGGTCCCGGCGAAAGCGTCCGTCGGACGGGTGCTCCCGGCGGTGCCGGTGCCGTGGCGTCCCTGGCGTCGCCGCCGGACGGCGAGAGTGAGCCGAGCAGGACGGACCAAGCTCATGCGCGAGAGAGTCAGCCGGCTCGTGGCGTCCATCGTCGCGAGGGCGAGCACGCTCGCTGGCCGGGCAGGCGCCCGCGTCCCCGGGGTCCT
>JBOHEE010000225.1:0-7859 GCA_050700895.1 Nitriliruptorales bacterium
CGCTCGCGTCTCCCGCCACCGCAGCGAGGACCCGGTCGCGGACCTCCGCGGCTCGACCGTCCTCGACGAGGCCGACGAGGGCGTCGAGATCGTCGACCACCCCGCGCCAGCGCGCCGCCCACTCCGAGAACGACACCGTCCGCGGCAGGGCGGCCTCCCGCGCCTCGCCCATGGCATCGACGAGCTCGCCGAGCGCCTCGGGCAGCTCCTCGTCGAACCGGATCCGCAGGCGCCGTGCGAGGGCGGGGGCCCGACCTGCGGTGGAGATCGCCACCTTCAGGTCGCCGCGGCGAACGATCGCCGGGAACGCGAAGTGGCAGTGCGGGATGTCGTCCATGACGTTCACGAGCACCCCGCGCGCCTCCGCGTCCGCGAAGAACGTCGCCGGGTCGGTCGCGTCCTCCCCGGTGCTGATGGCGAGGAAGGCGCCGTCGAGGACCTCGGACCGGTAACCCTCGGCTGGCACGGAGACGACCGCCGCGCCGGCGTCGGCCAGCGCCGCGGCCTTCTCGGCGGCGAGGTCGCCCCCGCCGACGACGACGCAGCGCCGCGCCTCGACGTCCAGGCTCACGGGAAATGCAAAGCTCATGCGCCGAGTGGAGCCCACCACCGGCCTGAGGTCGACCTTCGGGCGATCAAACAGTAATTACCGTCTGGCTACCCTCCTGAGACGACGTCTGGCACCTTCCGGCGCAAGAAGCCACGCACCCTGCCTCTCTCGGAGCGATCGTGACCGACCTCATCCCACCTCACGGCGGCGAACTCGTCGACCTGCTCGTCGCCGACGGGCGAGCGGCGGAGCTCGGGCGTGCCGCGCTCGAGCTCCCGTCGTGGAAGCTGACCGACCGACAGCAGTGCGACCTCGAGCTGCTCGCGACCGGCGGGTTCAGCCCGTTGACGGGCTTCCTCGGCCGCGAGGACCACGAGAGCGTCGTCACGCGGATGCGGCTCGCCGACGACACGCTGTGGCCGATCCCGGTGACCCTCGACGTCCCGGAGGGGGTCGCGGAGAGCGCGGGGCCCGGAGAGAGGCTGGCGCTGCGCGACACCGAAGGGCTTCTGCTCGCGGTCCTCACGGTCCGCGACCGCTGGGTGCCCGACCCGCAGTGGGAGGCGGAGGGCGTCTTCGGAACCATCGACACCGCCCACCCGGGCGTCGCCCACCTCCTCGAGCGCTCCCATCCCTTCTACCTCGGCGGCGACCTCGAGGTCGTGCGGCTCCCGCAGCACCACGACTTCCTGTCCCTGCGCCAGACCCCGGTCGAGCTGCGCGCGCGCTTCGCGGAGCGCGACTGGAAGCGGGTCGTGGCCTTCCAGACCCGCAACCCGATGCACCGGGCGCACGTCGAGCTGACCCGCCGTGCCGCCCACGACGTCGATGCGAACCTCCTCATCCATCCCGTGGTCGGACTCACGAAGCCGGGCGACGTCGACCACTACACGCGCGTCCGCTGCTACCTCGGCGTGCTCGACCGCTACCCGGAGGCCACGGCGGACCTCTCGCTGCTGAACCTCGCCATGCGGATGGGTGGCCCGCGGGAGGCGCTCTGGCACGCGATCATCCGCAAGAACCACGGGGCGACGCACCTCATCGTCGGCCGCGACCACGCCGGACCGAGGGATCGCCACGACCGGCTGTTCTACGGGCAGTACGACGCCCAGGACCTCCTCCGGGAGCACGAGGAGGAGCTCGGGATCGAGATGGTCCCGTTCCGCATGGTGGTCTACCTGCCGGAGGCCAACACCTACGCGCCGGTGGACGAGGTTCCCGAGGGCGCCCCGACGGCGCACGTGTCCGGTACCGAACTCCGCGGCCTCCTCGCTGCTGGTGCGGAGATCCCGGAGTGGTTCACGTTCCCGGAGGTCGCGGCCGAGCTGCGGCGCCGCTACCCGCCGCGGCACACGCAGGGCCTCGCGATCTTCCTCACCGGGCTGTCCGGCGCCGGCAAGTCGACGGTCGCCAAGGTCCTCCTCGCACGGCTCCTCGAGGTCGGCAACCGCAAGGTCACGCTGCTCGACGGCGACCACGTCCGTCAGCACCTGTCCAGCGAGCTGGGCTTCTCGAAGGAGCACCGCGACCTCAACATCCGGCGGATCGGCTTCGTCGCGGCCGAGATCGCCCGCAACGGCGGCATCGCGCTGTGTGCGCCGATCGCCCCGTACGACGCGGCCCGTCGTCAGGCGCGAGACCTCGTCGAGTCCGCCGGCGGGAGCTTCCTGCTGGTCCACATCTCGACGCCGCTGGAGGTGTGCGAGCAGCGCGACCCCAAGGGCCTCTACGCGAAGGCGCGGTCGGGGCTCCTCAGCGGCTTCACCGGCATCGACGACCCGTACCAGGCACCGACCGATGCGCACCTCGACATCGACACGACGAACGTGAGCCCAGCGGAGTCCGCGGAGCGGATCCTCGACCTCCTGCGCTCCGAGGGATGGCTGCCCGGCGAGGCCGCACTCGTCGGCAGCTGAGTCGGGGGACTACGTCTCGCCCGGCACCGAGAGACCTGGACGGCCGCGCTCGACTCCCTGAGCCCCCCGAACCCCCTCCTAGCGCGGACCGCGGCCCTTCGGGTCGAGGCTCGTCCTGAGCTCGATCGCGAGCGCGGGCACGAAGCGGCGGCGGATGTTCGTGCCGGGGAACATCTCGTAGGTGGTCGAGTCGAGGAACGACACCGCGACGCGCCCGTCGGGCAGGATCGCGACCGACTCGAAGTCGAAGCGTGAGTCGTTGCCGACCCCCGACGCCGCACCGACGTCACCGAGGCCGACCTGGTAGCGGCGCGTGAGGCGCGGCCGGTCCTTGCTGACGTCGAGCTTGAACACGAGGTCGCGGTCGGTGCCGTCCTGCCGCTGCGCCCGCACGGCCACGGCGGCCAGCGACAGCCCGCCGTTCGCATGGAAGTCGAGCTCCTGGATCTGTTCGCCATCCGGAGTGCGCACGGTCAGCTCCCGCCAGCTCGTCCCGCCGTCGGAGGAGACGCGGTACACGAACCCGTCAGGGGGCGACGACGTGACGACGTTGTGGAGCCGGCCGCGGGAGTCGACCTGGAAGAGTCCCTCCGGGGCCGATCCGTCGGCGAACGTGTAGCCGACCCAGCTGAACGTCTCGGGGTCGAAGATCGAGAACCCACCGCCCGCGTCGGGCGCGGCGAGGGCACGGCCCGCACCCAGCGGGACGATCCCCGTGTTCGTGTTCGGCTGCGTCCAGTCCGAGTTCGCGTCGGCCGCGATCGGCAGGGGTTCGGAGGCCGCCTCGCCGGAGAGGAAGCGGTCGACGACCTTCGACGACACCGGGCGGTAGCTCAGCCCGTCGCTGCTCCAGAGCCAGAACTCCTTCGTGGGCCACCCGCCCTTGACGAAGGAGATGTAGGGCACCTCCTCGCCGTCGACGGTGAAGGGACCGGGGACGACCGCGAGCCACTCGCGGTCGTAGAAGGGCTGGTGGAGGGGCGACTCCTCGACGAACCAGGCGTCCGCCGCCGCGTCGTACTTGTACGCCTGCAGGTGGTCGCCGGAGTAGGGGTCCCAGCCGATGCCGAGGATGTCGCCGTTCGGCGCGTAGACGAGAGTTCCCTCGCCGTTCACGAGCGGCGTCGGCGGGGTGACGCGGAACCAGGTCCGGCCGCGGTCCGGCGTGAAGTTGATGAACGTCCCGCCGAAGTCGTAGAGGGTCCCGTCCGGAGCCGCGTAGGGGTACGTCTCGCAGCAGTTGCCCGTGCCCTCGACGACGCGCCAGGTGGCGGTGCCCGCGCGGTCGTCGCCGCGACCCGCCCCGCGGCCGAAGTCGACCACCGGGTAGGTCCCGATCCGGGTCGGGGGGCCGAACTCGACCACGTCGGCACCGACCGCGAGCGGACCGCCGACCGCCGGCGTTGCGGTGAGCGCCAGCCCGAGGACCGCGACGAGCACGAGCGAGATGCGGCTGCGCATCCATCCCCTCCGGAGGCCGGTCACCGTCTTCATTCGCCCTGCACCGGCCGGACTCCTGCGCCGCGACCGGATGTCCGGGTCGGCCCCGCGCCTCCCGTTACGGTCCGTCACGGAGGTGGTGTCCACCCGTGACCGCGAGCATCGACCGCGAGAGCTTCGACGCGGTGATCTTCGACATGGACGGCGTGCTCACGGACACCGCGAGACGCCACGAGTCGGCCTGGAGGCGGCTCTTCGATGCCTTCCTCGAGGAGCGCGGGGGCGCCGGCTTCGCGCCGTTCTCGGCCGAGGACTACCGCCGCTACGTGGACGGCAAACCGCGCTACGACGGCGTGGCGAGCTTCCTCTCCGCGCCGCGGGCGCGGACAACGTGGTGTCGGACCTCGCGGAGGTGCGTGTGACATCGGATGCGACGGAAAGGCACGCGAGGTCGATCGCGGCGCTGCCGTCCGCGCCCGACAACCTCGACACGCTGGCGGCGCGGTTCGCCGGGCGACGGGCCGCCGTCTTCCTCGACTACGACGGCACGCTGACGCCCATCGTCGAGGACGCAGCCGCCGCCACGATCGACGACGCCGCCCGCGACGCGATCAGGGAGCTCGCGGCGGTCTGCACGGTCGCCGTCGTGAGCGGCCGCGACCTCGACGACGTCCGCGGGATGGTGGGGGTCGAGGGGATCCACTACGCGGGCAGCCACGGCTTCGACATCCTCGCGCCGGACGGTGGCCGCACCCAGAAGGGACGCGGGTTCCTGCTGGACCTCGACGCCGCGGAGGCGGAGCTCCGCGCCCGCATCGGTGGGGTCCCCGGGGCCCGCCTCGAGCGCAAACGCTTCGCGATCGCGGTGCACTTCCGCCAGGTCGATCCCGCCCGGGTCGAGGAGGTGAAGGCGGCTGTCGAGGAGGTCGGGGCAGTGCAGGCGCGGCTGCGGGTCACCGGGGGCAAGATGATCCTCGAGCTCCGGCCGGACATCGACTGGGACAAGGGCCGGGCGCTCGCATGGCTCCTCGACGAGCTCGACCTCGACGATCCCGGCGTCGTCCCGCTCTACGTCGGCGACGACGAGACCGACGAGGACGCCTTCCGCGAGCTCCGCGGGCGCGGCATCGGCATCGTCGTGCGCGGGGAGGACGACGACCGCCCCACCCTCGCCGACCTTGCCCTCGACGATCCCGCCCAGGCGGTCCGCTTCCTCCGCGACCTGCGCGGCCTCCTCGAGGACAGCGGATGAACGCCGGCTGGTCGTTCGTCTACGAGGGCTACGACCCAGCGGAGCGGGGTCATGGGGCCCGACGAGTACCACGACGCCTATCCCGGCGCCGAGGAGCCGGGACTCGACAACAACGCGTACACGAACGTGATGACGGTGTGGGTCATGCGCCGCGCCCTCGAGCTGCTGGAGCGGCTCGCGCCCTACCAGCGCGCCGAGATCGAAGCCGACCACCACCTCGACCTGGCCGAGCTGGACCGCTGGCGGGACATGACGTCCAGGATGCACGTTGCCCTTCCACGAGACGCCCGAAGGAGTGCGCGTCATCAGCCAGTTCCAGGGCTACGAGGATCTGGAGGAGTTCGACTGGGAGACGTACCGCGAGCGCTACGGCGGCATCTCGCGCCTCGACCGCGCCCCGAGGTGGATCCCCTCGGGTCGACGTCGGCCCACAGGCCGGGATCCCGGCCCCACTGCCGAAAGAGTTCGCGGGCTATGGCGAGCGCTGGCACGTCGACGTCGGCCCACAGGCCGGGATCCCGGCCCCACGTCCGACCTCGACCGCGACTTGACTTCTAACTCAACGTATGTTGAAATCAACGTGCGTTGAATAAGGAGGTCGATGGTGTGGCGAGCGGCCAGGGCGATGACGCTCAAGGAGTTCCGTCAGCTCCGACGTGACCACCGGCTGGTCGCGATGCTGCTGTTCCAGCCGATCCTCCTGCTCCTCGTCTTCGGCTACGCCGCGAGCTTCGACGTGACCGAGGTCGAGGCCGCGGTCTACGGGCCGGGGGCGGAGCAGACCACCGGCCGCCTGCCGGAGGCCATCACCGCCGCGGTCGTCGACCCGGGGGGCGATCGCGGGGACGCCGAGGAGCTCCTCCGTGGGGGCGGGGTGACGCTGGCGATCCTCACCGACCAGCAACCCCCGCTCGTCCTGCTCGACGGCTCGCAGCTCTTCGCGGCCCGCAGCGTCGTCACCGCGCTCGCCCAGGCGCCGGTCCAGATGGAGCAGGAGGTCCTGTTCAACCCCGACCTCGAGACGCCACCGGTGCTCGTCCCCGCCCTCGCCGGGCTCGTGCTCGTCTTCGTGGGCACGATCGCCACCAGCCTCGGCGTCGTACGCGAGCGGCAGACCGGGACGATCGAGCAGCTCGCGGTGATGCCGTTCCGACCGTTCGACGTGCTCGCAGGCAAGACGCTGCCGTACCTGCTGGTCGGCATCGTCGACCTCGGCCTCGTCATGGCGGTCGCGGTCGGCATCTTCGACGTCCCGTTCGCGGGGTCCGTCCCGCTCTTCCTCACAGGGTCGCTCTTGTTCCTCGTCGTCGCGCTCGGGATGGGGTTGCTCGTCTCGACCGTGTCGGAGAACCAGGGCCAGGCGATGCAGCTGTCGCTCATGGTCGCGCTGCCCCAGGTGCTTCTGTCGGGCGCGATCTTCCCCGTCGAGTCGATGGCGGTCGGCATTCGCTGGATCGCCTACATCCTGCCCCTGACCTACTTCGTGGAGGTGGCGCGCGGCGTCATGCTGCGGGCCGCCGGCTGGTCGGACCTCCTCCTGCCGCTGACCGCGCTCGCTGGCCACCCCGACGCCGTGTTCGGGCTCAGCATCGCCCGGGTGCGGCGCGACCTGGTGCCGGCCCGGATGCCGGCCGCGGACGGCGGCGTCGCAGGCCCGAGCCCGGAGGGAGCGGCGGCATGAGCTGGGGCCTGACCGATGTGACGAAGCGCTTCGGCGACACGCTCGCGCTCGACCGCGCCGGCATCGACGTGGGGCCGGGAGCGATCAGCGCGGTCGTCGGTGGCGACGGTGCCGGCAAGTCCACGCTCCTGAAGGTCTGCATCGGGCTCGTCACGCCGGACGAGGGCTCGGTCAGCCGCCCCGAGCCCCGGCGGATCGGGACGCTGGCCGAAGTGCCCGGGGTCTACCGCGACCTCACGGTCGACGAGCACCTCGCCTTCACCGCCGAGGCATACGGTCTGTCGCGTCGCGAGCGCGCCCGGCGCGCCCACGAGCTGCTGCGCAGGGCCGGCCTGGCTGCAGCGCGCGACCGGCTCGCCGGGAACCTCTCGGGAGGGATGCGCCAGAAGCTCGCGCTGATCCTCGCCCTGCTGCATGAGCCCGACCTTCTCGTCCTCGACGAGCCGACGACGGGGGTCGACCCGGTCAGCCGCGCCGAGGTGTGGCGCCTGGTCGGCCACGCCGCTGCGGAGGGCACGGCGGTGCTCCTCGCCACGACCTACCTCGACGAGGCCGAGCGCGCCGGGGAGGTACTCGTCCTCCACGAGGGTCGGACGGTGCTGCACGGCGCGCCGCAGGAGCTGACCGACGGCAGACGGCTGGAGGAGGTCGTCATCGAGCGGCAGCGGGAGGCCATGGCGGAGGTGCCGGCATGACCGCGATCCGCCTCGAGCACGTCACCCGCACATTCGGGCAGCTCGTGGCCGTCGACGACGCCTCGCTCCACGTCGAGGCCGGCGAGGTCGTCGGGCTCGTCGGGCCGAACGGCGCCGGCAAGACGACGCTCATCCGAGTGCTGCTCGGGCTGCTCCGTCCGGACCGCGGCACGGTCGAGCTCGCCGGCGGCCCGCCCTCGCGAGCGACGCGCGCCCGGGTCGGCTACGTGCCGCAGGGGCTCGGCCTCTGGACCGACCTCACGATCGAGGAGCACCTCGCCCTCGTCGGCGCCGTCTACGGCGCCCCCTTCGCGAGGATCGCGGA
>JBOHEE010000226.1:0-5763 GCA_050700895.1 Nitriliruptorales bacterium
GTTCGGCGAACACCGCGGGCTTGTCGTCGGAGAGGTTGATCACGCAGTTGGAGATCACGACGTCGACGCTCGCGTCGGGTAGCGGGACCTCCTCGATGTAGCCCTTCAGGAACTCGACGTTCCCGGCGCCGGCCCGCCGCGCGGCGGCGCGTGCGAGCTCGAGTATCTCGTCGGTCATGTCGAGCCCGTACGACTCTACGACCCGACCGAGCGGGGCCTCGTCGTCCGGGGTCGATGGACCCGGCTCCATTTGCGGCCGTGGGATGGTTCGCCGCCATTCAGGCGGCAAGTCAGCCGCCGTGGCGCTCGATGTGGGCATCGAGTCGGAAGGTCAGTTCGCGGCGGGTCCTCGCCAGTTCTTCACGGATTTCGGCGAGTTCTACCGCCACGTCGAGCTCGACTGATCCGCCATGCTCAGTTTCCGACCGAGCACCGAAGGCGGATCTCCTGCGATTGCGCGTGCCTGGGCGGTCAGCCGATCCAGGCAGCGACGTTGTCCGCACGGATGTTGCGGCGGAACGACGATGCCGCTTGGCCGCGCGACTCTCCGCCCAGCCCAGCGTGAACAGCATCGCCGCAAAGGCGAGCTGGGGCGCGATGATGAGCAGCGTCTCCTCAGACATGACGACGAGCATACGCCTTCAGAGACAAGCGGCAGATTGCGAGCAGCCTCGACCCCGTGGCCACGATGACCTCGGGTAGACGGCTCAGCTTGGCGGTGGTCCGGTTTCGCGTGCCGTGTCGGGCGACCGGCTGTCGCGCCACTCGTGGGGGATCGCGCCCGTGTAGGGCGATGCGGTGTATACTCAGACGTATGCGCCGCAAGCAGATGTACGTCGATGACGAGATCGAGGCCGGACTCAAGCGTCTCACGGCGCGCACCGGCCGCCCGGAGGCGGAGCACATCCGCGCGGCGCTCCGCGCGTACCTTGCGGAGCGGCTGCCGAAGCCCGAGGCCGACCCGCTGGAGGAGCTGATCGGCCTCGTCGACGAGCCGGGCGGGCCCGACGACGTCGCCGAGGATCACGACCGCTACCTGTACGGGTCCGCGTGAGCGTCGTCTACGTCGACACGAGCGCCTTCGTCGCGCTCCTGTGGCGGCGAGATCGCGGTCACGAGGCGGTCGCGGCGGTCTACCGCTCGCTCCGCGACGAGCGCGCGCGTCTCGTCACCGCCGACCCCGTGATCGCCGAGACCGCGACGCGGCTGCGCTACGACGCCGGCCTCGGCGCGGCGCTGCGCTTCCACCGCGTCATCCGGGCAGCGACCGAGGTCGCCACCCTCACGATCCGTGAGAGCGACGCCGACCTGCGCGATCGGGCCTTCGAGGTCATGCGTCGCTACGACGGTCTCGCACTGTCCTACGGCGACTGCGTCGGGGCCGCGGTCGCGCGCGAGGTCCGCGCCGACGTGATCCTCGCGCTCGACGACGACTTCCGCATCCTCGGCTTCGACCTTCTCCCCGGCTGAGCGGTCCGGGACCACCGCCGTGGACGACGGGCCGCACACGATCGACATCACCACCTCACCCTGACGCAGTCGCTGCCGGTGATCCGCGCACAGGGATCGTCGATCACGATCAACGGCAACGGCAACACCAGCGACGCGGGCAACGCCGGCCGTGCCGACCACCGGCGGCACGGTGACGGTCGCGGTAGCCGACCAGGTCGCGGAGGAGTCGGTCGAGGGCTCGCGTATCGTCTCGTCACGCTCAGAGACGGAGGCCGGCATGGAGACCGTCAAGATGGCGGCGGTCGTGATCAACGCGGTCGATCCGGAGCGGGTCGCGGGCTTCTGGAAGGCGCTGCTCGCCGTCGGCGAGCGGCAACGAGTTCTGTGTCGCCCAGGCCGACCCCGACGACTACGCCTGAGGCGTCAGGAGTCCGTGGTCTCCCCGGACGTCCCGCCGTCGCCCGAGCCGCCGCCAGCACCGCTCCCGTCGCCGTCGGGCTTCTCGTCCTTCTGCCCGCCCTCGGACGGCGACGGGCTGGGCGAGGGCTTGGGCGCCGGGTCGCTGTTGCGCTCGACGATCTCGAGCGGCGGCAGGTAGCGGGTGAAGAGCCGCTCCCGCTCCTCCTCCGAGCCGCGGACGAGGATGCGGGTGACGGTCACGTCGAAGCCGGTCCCGCCCGCCTGGACGACCCGCCGGCTGCCCGGACGCAGCGACTTGTTCTCGCGGTAGATCGTGCGGTGGCTCTTGTAGTTGTGCGGCTGGCCCGACAGGGCGCTGACCCGGTCGAGCCCGTTGTCGCCGTAGATCGACACGGTGATCGAGGACCCGGTGTACGACGTGTGCATGTAGACGCCGTTGTCGGTCGTGTTGCGGATGCGCAGGTCGACCTCGGGGTAGTAGAGCGTCGCCTCGCGGCCCATCGGGTAGCGGCTGATGTAGTAGCTGTGCGCCTTGTACTCCACGATGTCGAGTCCGGCGAAGAACGCGGCGTTGTAGGTCGTGGTCGCGAACTGCGACACGCCGCCGCCGACCTCCTCCACGTACTCGCCGCGGACGATCGTCCCGTCGGCGAGGAACCCCTTGGCGCGGGTGCGCTCGCCGACGTGCTCGTTGATCGAGAGCTCCTCGCCGGGCCGCAGGACGACGCCGCGGACGAGGTCCGCCATGCGCTGGATGTTGTCGACCCGGTTCTGGCAGCACCTGTGGTAGGTCGTGAAGGTCCCGATGAGCTTCGTGATGCCGAGCGAACGCGCCTGCTCGGTCGTCAGCCCGGGTCGGGCGACGCGGAGCTCGAGCCGCCCCTCGTGGCGCCCCGAGGCGAGGATCCCCTGGAGCTGGCCGGCGGCCGAGAACGCGTCGAGCTTCTCGCCGTCCACGCTCGGCACGATCGCGACGTCCGCGTCCTGCGGGGTCCAGCTCGCGTCGTTCTTCGTGTCGAAGGTCACGACCGGGCTCTCGAGTCGGAAGCTCGCGTCGCGCGCCTCGAGCTCGATCTCGTCGAGGTGCGGCGCGAAGACCTCCCACACGGCGCCGACGGGGACCTGGAGCAGGAACTCCCGGGCGCCTCCCTCGCGGGGGATCGAGGTGCTGCTCATGAGCCGGGCGACGTCCGCCGGTTCGAGCGTGATCTCGAGCTCACGCACCGAGAGCGCGAGCGGCTGCTCGAGCGCCCGTTCCATCTGGTCCGCGACCCGCTCGACGTTCTCCGCGTGGACGAGCGCGTCGACCTCGGCGACGGGAAGCTCGAAGGTCTCGGCGCCAGGCCCGAGGATCGCGGCGAGCGCGAGGTCGACCGCCTCGCCGCGAACGACACGTTGCCCGTCGCGCGGCAGTTCGGTCGTGACCGTGAGCGTGCGCGGGTCGGCCGAGGCCCGCCCCTCGAAGGGTGCGACGTCGACCTCCTCCGCGATCGACGAGACCCATGCGAGGACCTGGTCTCGGCCGAGGTTCTCGGGGAGCTCGACCTCCACCGGCGAGGCCCACATGGCCCGGACGTGCGCCCACCCCGAGCCCAGCGGTCCCCTGTCCCGTCCCGCCTCGAGGGCGGCCTCGACGGCCGCGTCGAGGTCGGCGGAGTAGGTCCCGGCGCCGGGTGTGTAGCTGAACCCGGCACCGTCGTGCGCGAACGTCACCGGTTCCTGCTGGCGGGCGGCCACGATGTCGGACAGGACCGCACGGATCTCTGGAGCCCCCATCCCGCCGACCTCGGTGTCCGCGACACGCACGCCGGGGAGCGCCTCGCCGGCATGCGCCACGCTCAAGAACCCGACGAGGAGGAGGGCAGCGGCGACGAGCGATCCGAGTGCGACGAGGGACCACCGCGCAGGCGCGCGCCAGCGCGGGGCGCGCTTCGGCGGGCCCCACGACGTCTCCTTACGAGACGCCTTCTCGGTGGTGCTCATTCCTGGTGATCCCGTCGTCTGAGGGCCCTTCCCGCGTGCGCGGGCCCGTGGTGAACCGCAGCGCCTCCGCGACCGGCCACTCCGGGGCCCTTCCCGCGTGCGTGGCCCGTGGGACGAGTGGTGGAAGGTGGGTCGCCCACCCCTCCGCGACCCGGGACCGGCGACGCCGACCAGGCGGCCAAGGTACCAGAGGGGTTACGCGGTGCCCTGGGCTCGACACGCTGTGTGAGCGGGGAAGCGGCCCTAGACCTTGCCCTAGACCGCCGTCACGGGGTGGAGGTGACGCGGTGCCCTGGGCTCGACACGCTGTGTGAGCACGGCTCGGGTGAGCACGACTCACCACCAGCGTACCCAGCGCCCGTGCCAGTCCCCGGTGAGAACGGTCTGCGGCTCCGGGGGACGGGATCCGTCGCCGACCGTGACCGTCAGCTCCGGCGGCGCGTCGATGCCGGGCGGGGGTTCGAAGCGCATGTGGACGACCGGAGCGTCCGCGGTCGCGGTCCGCAGAGCCCGATCCACCGCCTCGGCGAGCCGCCTTCTGGTCGCGTCGTTCAGCAGATAGGTGACGAGCGAGTGGAAGACGACGGTCACCCGACCCTCGACCGGTCTGAGGTTTGCGGCCGCCCACGCACCGAGATCCTCCTTCTCGAGCGTCACCGGGGTGGCCGCGGCGACCGACAGGGCCTCCCGTAGGCGCCGGACGCGGTCGTGCTCGTCGGGCCAGACGAAGGCGGTGAGGAGTCGGGCTCCCTCCGGAGTCGTCGGGTCGATGGGACGGAGATCGACGCCCCGCCGTTCGCTGATGTCGAGGCTGGGCGGGGTCAGCACGGACGGGACCTTGCCCTCGGCGGCGGCCTCGAGCCGAGGGCCTCCCGCCGGCCCCCAGTTCGGCCCGCCCAGGTAGCGGTAGCGGTAGCGGTCGAAGCGCAGGTTCAGTCCGGCGGAGCAGCCGAGCTCGACGAGGGCCAGCGGCAGGCCGTAGGCGCCGGCCAGGAGGAGGCCCGGCAGGAGGCAGAGGCAGCGGGCGACCTCGTTCGTCTGGAGACGGTTGCGCGAGACGAAGTCCGCCACCCGGTCCTCGTGCTCGATGAGGTGGGCCAGGGCGAGCGCACCCGGAGCGCCCTCGTCGGGTGGCTGCGCCTCGCCGACCGCGGTCGGGAACCACGCCGCGTGGGGCAGGTCGGGGTCCTCGAGGGCGGCGTGGTGCAGCGCCGCGAGGAGCAGGAGACGCGCCTCCTCGGGCGGCGGCACGGAGGGCTGGGAGAGGAGCCGCGCCTCCTCGGGCGGCGGCACGGAGGGCTGGGAGAGGAGCCGCGCGACCACGCCCCCGTCGAAGCCGCGTTCGGCGGCGCCCGCGAGCCCGGCGAGAAGGCGCTCGTAGAGGGCGGAACGGCCCCTGACGTAGCGGGTCTGCTCGCGGAGGGCCTGCGCCGCCCGGGCTCCGTCGAGCTTGTCGTTGCCCACCGGATCTCCCGTCCGCCACCGGCGCGTGAGAGTAGTCGCTGCTAGCGGAACACCGCCTGGACGGTGAGGAGCGCACGGTCGGGCACGACACGCTCGAGGACGGCCGCGTCGAGGCGCCGCAGGACGTCCCAGACGACCGCCGCCCGCCGCTTCGCCGGCTCGCTGGCGGCGAGGCCAGGTAGCTCGCCGACGAGGACGTAGTAGGTGGTGGCCCACGCGATCGACGCCGCGCCGGCGCCGCGGACCTCCACCGCGTCGAACCCCGCCGCCTCCGCGAGCCGGCGCAGCGCGTCGGTGGTGAAGGTGTGGAGGTTCGCCGCCATCGCGACCAGGTCCCAGAAGCGGTGGGTCTCCGCGGCGTCGTCCTCGTGTGCCGAGAGCGGCCGTCCGACGGCCGCCGCCACGCGCCGCGCCGCGCCGAGGGCGGCGAGCGTCGCCCTGGCG
>JBOHEE010000227.1:0-7655 GCA_050700895.1 Nitriliruptorales bacterium
GCCGGAGACCGAGGCCCTGCTCCCGGCGCCGACGGTGCCCGGCACGGTCGGCCACGTCGAGGCGGCCGGCCCGGTGTCCGAGCCGCACGGCGAGGTACCGGCGCGCGGAGAGGGCGGCGTCTGATGCCGATCGGCTACTTCTTCGTCGTCGCCGGGATCATGTTCGCGGTCGGGGTGGCCGGCCTCCTCACCCGCCGCAACGCGATCGTCCTCTTCATGTGCGTCGAGCTCATGCTGAACGCGGTGAACCTCACGTTCGTGGCGGCCGCGCGGCTGTGGGGGGACGCGGACGGCCACGTCCTCGCGTTCTTCGTGATCGTCGTCGCCGCGGCCGAGGTCGTGGTCGGTCTGGCCCTGATCGTGAACATCTTCTGGCGCCGGGGCTCCCTCGACGTCGACGTCCCGGGGCTGCTGAGGGGATGACCGTGCTCGCACCTGTGCTGCTCGCGGTCGAGGCCGCCGCCGGCCTCGGGATCGAGCACGCCGCCGGCGCGACCGGCGTCGCTCGGGCGGCGTGGCTCGTGCCGGCCCTCCCCCTCCTCGGCTTCGTCGTGCTCGTCCTCACCGGGAGCCGACTCCGGGCCGTCGCCGGGTGGATCGCCACCGCCCTGGCCGCCGGCTCGTTCGCGGTCGCGGCGGCGACCTTCCTCCAGCTCACCGGGCTGCCCGAGGGGGAGCGGGCACTCATCGCGCCCGTCTACACCTGGCTCGACGTCGGCGACCTCACCGTCCGCGCCGACCTCCTCCTCGACCCGCTGAGCGTGACGATGATCCTCGTCGTCACGGGGGTCGGTTCGCTGATCCACCTCTACTCGATCGGGTACATGCGCGGCGACCCGCGGGAGCAGCGCTACTTCGCCTACCTGAACCTGTTCCTCTTCTCGATGCTCGTGCTCGTCCTCGGCGCGGACCTGCTCGTGCTGTTCGTCGGCTGGGAGCTCGTCGGCCTCTGCAGCTACCTCCTCATCGGCTTCTGGTTCGAGGAGTGGGCCAACGCCGTCGCCGCGAAGAAGGCGATGGTCGTGAACCGGCTCGGTGACGTGTCGTTCGCGATCGGCATCTTCCTCGTCTTCACCTCGTTCGGCACGCTCGCCTTCCCCGACCTGCTTCCGGCGGCGGAGGAGGTCCTCGGCGGGCGGCCCGAGCTCGCGCTCGGGATCGGGCTGCTGCTGCTCGGCGGCGCGGTCGGCAAGTCGGCGCAGATCCCGCTCTACGTGTGGCTGCCGGACGCGATGGCGGGCCCGACCCCGGTCTCCGCGCTGATCCACGCGGCGACGATGGTGACCGCGGGCGTCTACATGGTCGCCCGGCTGTCGCCGGTCTACGTGGCGAGCGCCGGCGCGCTCGAGGTCGTGGCCTGGATCGGCATGGCGACCGCGCTGCTCGCCGCGCTGATCGCGGTCCAGCAGGACGACATCAAGCGGGTCCTCGCGTACTCGACCATCAGCCAGCTCGGCTACATGTTCGCCGGGGTGGGAGTCGCCGCGTTCGGGGCGGGCGTCTTCCACCTCGTCACCCACGCCTTCTTCAAGGCGCTGCTCTTCCTCGCCGCCGGCTCGATGATGCATGCCGTCGCGAACCGTACGGACATGTGGGAGATGGGCGGGCTGCGGCGCGCGATGCCGGTCACGTTCTGGACGTCGGTCGTCGCGGTGCTCGCGATCAGCGGCGTGCCGCCGTTCGCCGGCTTCTTCTCGAAGGACCAGATCCTGACCGCCGCGTTCGACAGCGGTCACGTCGGCATCTGGGTCCTCGGCGTCGCCACGGTGGCGGTCACCGGCTTCTACATGACGCGCTGGCTCGTCGTCCCGTTCCTGGGTGAACCGCGGCGCAGCGACGTGCATCCGCACGAGTCGCCGCCCACGATGACGGTGCCGCTCGTCGCGCTCGCCGGGCTGTCGGTCGTCGGTGGCTTCCTGAACCCGGTGCACGGCGGGTTCCTCGACCGCTGGCTCGGCCCCTCCGTGGCGCACGTCGAGGAGGCGGAGGGTGCGGCGGCGCTGCCCGAGGCCGCGCTCATCGCGATCAGCATCGTCGTCGCGCTCGCCGGCATCGGCGCCGCCTGGCTCGTCTACCGCGGCGCGCCCGCCAGCGACCCGCTGCCGGCGCGGGTCGGGGCGCTCGCCGGGGCGATGCGCCGCCGCTTCTACGTCGACGACCTCTACGAGCGCATCTTCGTCGACGGTGGGGGGATCGGCGCACGCGCCGTGGTCTGGTTCGACGACACGGTCATCGACGGCGCCGTGAACGGCGTCGGCCGTGCCACCCGGACGGCCGCGTCCGGGCTGCGGGTCGCCCAGCCCGGCCTCGTGCGCCTCTACGTGGCCGGCGTCGTCGTCGGCACGATCGTGGTCGTCGGTGCGTTCCTGTCCCAGGTGGTGGGGACGTGACCCCCCTCCTCGCCCAGCTCACGCCACCGCCGGTCGCCTGGGGCGCCCTCGCACCGGACCTGCTGCTCGTCGGCGCGGCGCTCGCCCTGCTGCTCGTCATCGTGGCCGGCGAGGCGCGGATCGCCGTGGCTGCGGCCTCCGGCCTCGTCGCCGCTGGCGTCGGCGTCTGGCTCCTGCTGCGCGGCATCACGGTCCCGGGCGCGGTCGTGCTCGCGTTCGGGGCCGGGCTGATCGCCGTCGAGGTGGCGCTGCCCGACCGGCCCGACCTCGCCGGCACCTGGCTCGCCGCGGTCGCCTTCGCCGGCGCGTTCGCGCTCACCGTCTGGCAGTGGTTCGCCATCTACCAGGCGGCCGGGGCGCAGTCCTTCCTGGGGGGCGCCATCGGCGTCGACGGCGTCGCGTTGTTCGTCCGCGGCGTCGTCCACGTCAGCGCGCTCCTCGTCCTGCCGATCGGCGCCGCCTACCTCCAGGAGCGCGGCATCTACCGGACCGAGTTCGAGCCGCTGCTGCTCCTCTCCGCCATCGGCATGTCCGTGCTCGCCTCGGCCGGCGACCTGCTCGTCGTCTTCATCGCCATCGAGCTGCTCTCGCTGCCCCTCTACGTCCTCGCCGGCCTCGCCCGCCGGGACCGGCGGTCGCAGGAGGCGTCGATCAAGTACTTCCTGCTCGGGGCGGTGACGTCCGCGGTGCTCGTCTACGGCATCGCGCTCGTCTACACCGCGACCGGCACCGTCCGCCTGGCTGCGATCGCCGACGGGCTCGGGCTCGTCACGACCCCCTTCCCGGTCGCTCTCCTCGGGGCGGGGCTGCTCACCGTCGGGCTGGGGTTCAAGGCCGCCGCCGTGCCGTTCCACTTCTGGACCCCCGACGTCTACCAGGGGTCGCCGACGAACGTCACCGCGTTCATGGCCGCCGCGACGAAGGCGGCCGCGTTCGCCGCGCTCCTCCGCGTCTACTTCCTCGCCTTCGAGCGCCTCGAGGCGTCGTGGGTGCCGGTCTTCGCCGGGGTCGCCGCGGCGACGATGATGCTCGGTGCGGTCCTCGCGGTCGTCCAGCGCGACGTGAAGCGGGTCCTCGCGTACTCGTCGATCGCCCATGCCGGCTATGCGCTCGTCGGGCTGACGAGCGCGTCCGTGCTCGGGCTCTCCGCGACCCTGTTCTATCTCCTGACCTACGCGGTCACGTCGATCGGTGCCTTCGGGTGCGTCGTCGCGGTCGAGCGGCTCCGGCGGGGGGAGGTGGCGCTCGTCGACCTGAAGGGCCTCGGCCGCCGCTCCCCGGCCCTCGCGGGTGTCTTCGGCCTGTGCCTGCTGTCGCTGGCCGGCATCCCGCTGACCGCGGGGTTCGTCGGCAAGCTCGGCGTCTTCCGCGCCGGGGTCGAGGCCGGGCTGTGGTGGCTGGTCGTGATCGGCGTCGTCTCGAGCGTCGTGGCCGGCTTCTTCTACCTCCGGCTCATCGCCGCGATGTTCCTCGAGGAGCCCGACAGCGACGCCCTGCCGGTGCTCTCGACCGGGCTGTCGGTGGGCGTCGCCCTGGCTGCCGCGGCCGTCATCTGGCTCGGTATTCTCCCGAACGCCGTGGTGACCATCGCTGAACAAGCCGCCTCGATCGCCAGGTGATGGCGTGAGTTCCTCTCTCCCGAGCGTCTCGCCGGGTGACGTCGAGGGTCTCGACCTCCAGCCGGTGTTGGAGGAGGTGGAGCGGCGGCTGCGCAAGCAGGTGCAGAGTTCCTCGCCGTTCGTCGAGCAGGCCGCCCGCCACCTCATCGACGCCGGGGGCAAGCGGTTCCGCCCGACGCTCGTCGTGCTCTGCTCCCACCTCGGCGACCCGCTCGGCCCGCGCATCCCGGATGCTGGCGTCGTCGTCGAGCTCGTCCACCTGGCCACGCTGTACCACGACGACGTGATCGACGAGGCGACCGCCCGGCGGGGTGCCGACTCCGCGAACCTCCGTTGGGACAACACGGTCGCGATCCTGACCGGCGACTTCCTCTTCGCGCGTGCCTCGGAGCTCTCCGCCGACCTCGGCGTCGAGGTCACGCGGATCATGGCGCAGACGATCGCCATCCTCTGCGAGGGCCAGATCCAGGAGGTCCAGGGCAGCCGCGGGGCGCTGCCGAGCGACCTGCCCCCCCTCGAGCCGACGTTCGACCACTACCTCGACGTCGTCGCGCAGAAGACCGCGAGCCTCGTCGCGACCGCCTGCCGGCTCGGCACCCTTCTCGCCGGCTGCGCACCCGACCGGGTGGAGACCGCGACCCGCTTCGGGTGGAACCTCGGCATGGCGTTCCAGCTCTCGGACGACATCCTCGACATCACGAGCGACGCAGCGGAGTCCGGCAAGACGCCGGGCACCGACCTGCGGGAGGGGGTCCGGACGATCCCCGTCCTCTATGCGCTCGAGGAGGATCCCGACGGCGAACTCGCCGATCTGCTCGACACCGATGCGATGAGCGAGCGCTCCGTCGCCCGCGCCCTGGAGCTCCTCCGCAACGGTCCGGCGCTCGACCGCGCCCGCCAGCACGCCGCGCGGTACGCCGAGGACGCGATCCGCCGCCTCGACGGGTTCGAGGAGTCAGCGGCGACGAGGGCGCTCCGCCGGCTCGCCCGCTTCACCGTCACCCGGTCGTCCTAGCTGGCCGGGGGCCTACGTTCCGCGCAGCTGTGAGAGACTTGCTGGCTGCGCTCCACTACGTGAGGCCCCCGGACCCCCTCCTGGCCGGGGGCGTCCTGATGCCGACGCTCGCCTGGCCCGTCGAGCGCCGCTGGCACGCGTCCCGTACCGTTGCGTCGAAGGAGGTGCTGACATGAGCGAGGTCGCGACGTTCGGAGCCGGCTGCTTCTGGGGGGTCGAGGCGGCCTTCCGTCAGGTCGAGGGCGTGACCGCCACCGCCTCCGGCTTCATGGGGGGCCACGTCGAGAACCCGAGCTACGAGCAGGTCTGCCGCGGTGACACCGGCCACACCGAGGTCGTCCACGTCACCTACGACCCCGAGCGCATCTCCTACGAGGAGCTCCTCGACGTCTTCTGGTCGAACCACGACCCGACCCAGGTGAACCGCCAGGGCCCCGACGTCGGCTACCAGTACCGGACGGTCGTCTTCGCCCGCGACGAGCAGCAGCGCAAGGCGGCGGAGGCGTCGAAGCAGGCGCTCGACTCGTCGAGCCGCCTCCGGCGACCGATCGCGACCAGCATCGAGGACGCCGGGCCCTTCTGGGAGGCCGAGGAGTACCACCAGCGCTACCTCGAGAAGCGCGGCCTCGCCAGCTGCACCGTCGAGCTCGCCGAGTAGGCCTCTCCCCGCCCCGCCGTCGTAGGCGCAGGTCCTCGCGTCCGGGGCGCCCGCCGGCGTTGCCTATGCTCGGTGCCTGAGTCGTACGTCGACCCGGGGCACCAGTGGACTTCCCACTCCTGACGGTCACGATGGCGCTGCCGCTCGTGGCGGCGTTCATCGTCGGCCTCCTCCCCGCGGACCGCCGGGACGCGATCCGATGGACGGCCCTCGGTGGCAGCCTCGCGACCTTCGTCGCATCGCTGTTCATCCTCGTGCGCTTCCAGGTGGGCGAACCGGGGTTCCAGCTCGTCGAGAGGGTGCCTTGGATCCCGGCCTGGGGGGTCAGCTACGAGGTCGGCGTCGACGGCATCACGCTCCCCCTCGTGCTCCTGTCGACCTTCATCATCCCGATCGCGATCCTCGCCACCTGGGACGACATCACCGACCGCATCCGCGGCTTCTACGTCTCGGTGCTCGTCCTCGAGACCTTCGTGCTCGGCGTCTTCGTCGCCATGGACCTCATCCTCTTCTACGTCTTCTTCGAGGTCATGCTCGTGCCGATGTACGCGCTCATCGGCATGTGGGGTGGTGCCCGGAGGCGCTACGCGGCGGTGAAGTTCTTCCTCTACACGTTCGTCGGCGGCCTGCTGATGCTGACCGCCATCCTCTTCCTCTTCTTCAAGGCGGGTGGTGAGAGCTTCGCGTACGAGGCACTGCTCGCAACCGAACTGTCGCCGACCGAGGAGACGTGGCTCTTCCTCGCCTTCCTCACGGCCTTCGCCATCAAGGTGCCGCTGTGGCCGGTCCACACGTGGCTCCCCGACGCGCACACCGAGGCGCCCACGGTCGGGTCGGTCGACCTCGCGGCGATCCTCCTGAAGATCGGTGGCTACGGGATCATCCGCTTCCTGCTGCCGTTCTTCCCCAACGCGACACGGGACTTCGCGCTGCCGATCGCCATCCTCGCCGTCATCGGCGTCGTCTACGGCGCGATCGTCGCGATGATGCAGAGCGACATCAAGCGCCTGGTCGCGTACTCGTCCGTCTCCCACATGGGGTTCGTGGTCCTCGGCGTCTTCGCCCTCACGACGATCTCGGCCGCCGGCAGCGTCGTCCAGATGATCAACCACGGGCTGTCGACGGGGGCGCTCTTCATCCTCGTCGGCTTCATGTACCAGCGGACCCACAGTCGCCAGATCGCCGAGCACTCCGGGATGTTGAAGGCGACGCCGGTGTTCGGCGGCCTCTTCCTCGTCGTGGCGCTGTCGTCGCTGGCGCTGCCGGGGCTCAACGGGTTCGTCGGGGAGTTCCCCATCCTGCTCGGCGGCTTCGCGACCTTCCGCTGGCCGGTGATCTTCGCCGCCTTCGGAATGGTGCTCGCTGCCCTCTATCTCCTGTGGGCGTACCAGCGCATGTTCCACGGACCGGTCGGCGGTCACACGAACGGCATGAAGGACCTGAACCTGCGCGAGGTCGCGGCCATGGCGCCGCTCATCGCGGTCATCGTGTGGATCGGCGTCTACCCGAAGCCGCTCTACGACCGCATCGAGCCCACGATCGAGGCGATCCTCCAGGACGTCCGGACCCGCTCCGACGTCGGCGCCGCGGGAACGGCCGACATCGAGCGATCGCAGACCGACTAGTAGCTCGTGGGTGGTGGTTTCGTCTGGTGAAGTGGCTCGAGCGCCGGTCGGTTCTCTCGTGCCTCTCATTCAGATTCACGGGCAACGGGGCAAGGGGGGTCGGCGGGCCGATGACGGATCAGGGGTCGGGCCCGTCACGCTCGCGGCCGTGGGGTCCGTCGCGTTGCCGTTCGTGGGGGGCGGGTTCGAGTCGGGTCCGCTTCGGCAGCGATCGGAAGACCCTGCCGTCGCGCTCGATGGTGTACACGCCCGTGTGGGGGTCCAGCCGTTGCGTCCAGCCGCGGCGGTGGATGAGGGCGTTGTGGCGGGAGGCGCCGAGCAGGATCACGTTGTCGGGGTCGTGATCCA
>JBOHEE010000228.1:0-21320 GCA_050700895.1 Nitriliruptorales bacterium
GTCGGTACCCACCAGTCTCCTCGACGAAACGATGTGCTGGCGGGTGTGAACTAGACAAGCGATCGCCCGGGCCGAGTGGCCCGGGCGATCGCACGTTTCGGTCCCAACGCTCGTCGCCGTTGTCAGCCAGGAGGTGGCTCGCGTTGCGCGTGTTCCACGTCTGACCGGTGAGCGTGACCAGCTCTCACGGACGAACGAACTGGTGACGAGGTTGGATTGGTTTCGGTCGGGACGAGGACCTAGCTCCCCATCACCTCGACGGTCACGTCATGACTGGAACTATCCAAGACTGGACCACCTCCCTTCTGTCGTGCCGCGAGGCTACCGCGGGTCGAGAGAGGAGGCTGAGGCCTGAGCTTGCGATTAAACCTCAGACGCACTGGACTGGAAGGCTGCCTTCTTGACGGCGGGGTAGCGGGATCGGGGGCCGGTGCGGGTGCCTTTGGGGCGTCCGGGACCGGCCGTGTCGGATTTTGGTGGTCTGGCGGGGGTGCCGATGGTTGCGGCAGGTACCCGAAATCCTCGTCGCACACGCGCGGGGGTGAGCTTGGCGGGATCTCGAGGTTTCTCCCAGGGCAGCCGGAGGTCGGCGACCAGCCCGCGAGCCAGCCGGAGCTGGGTGTAGGCGGCCACGATCAGGGCGGTCCAGCGGTCGGCCTGCTCGGGGGTGCAGATGCGGGGGGTGGTCCACCCCAGGGTGTTCTTGGCGAACCGGTAGGTGTGCTCGATGTCGAAGCGGCGCAGGTAGGCCCGCCAGCAGACGTCCAGGTCGGGGGTGCCGTCGCTCGCGCGCTGGCGACGCCTCGATCCCGATGTGGCGGAGGCGCGCGTGTTCCCGCTCGCGCAGTTCATGGTGGACGTGTACGCCGCAGCCCTGCTGGTCGAACAGGCTGGCTGGGAACAGCGCACGCTCGACTCCGACTGCAAGAGCCTCGTGGCGCGGTTGTTCGCCCGCAGGCACCTCGCCGTCCCCGGGCCGCTGCGCGGGGTTGACGGACCGGCCGAGGATCTCGGGCGGTGGAAGCAGCTACGCGACGGCGCGCTGGTTGACCAGCGTGCGTGAGACGCGCCCGGAGCGCCCGTGCGAGGATCCTCCCTCACGTTGCGAACGCCTGCCGCGGTTCGTCGTCCTCCGCCTGTATCCGGTACTGCTCTGCCGAGGCTCCGTAGTCCCCGACGGCGATCCGTCGGCGTCTCCCTGACCAGCCGAGGCCATCGCCGAGGATCTCACCGACGACGGGCGCGGCCGCAGCGGCCTGACACGGGTCCAGGAGCGCGGCGCGGGTGCGCCGAGCCAGGACGTCCTCGACCGTCAGGGCGTGCTCCCGGTGCGCCGCCCACCACACCTCCGCGGTGACGTAGGGCAAATCAGCATCTCATGCCGGCTGACGCCGGCGCCCCTGGGGATGAGAACCGCTCGCGCCCACAACATCTTGTGGTCGCGACGCTATTCACGTGTCAGGAACCAGCCGCGCCGTGAGCCCCTGGGCCACCACCACCCGTGCGACGTCCCGTGCCTCCGTGCCGTGCCGTTGCGCGAGTGACCAGGCCACCTCCGGCTCGATGCCGCGTGCCACGAGATCCGAGGCGATGGACGCGAGGGAGGCACGGGGGGCCGCCCCGACCAGCGAGACGCTGGCGCTCTGGGATCGGCCGGTGCGACCGAGGTGCGCTGCGACGCGGTCCACCACCTCGGCGGCGACGCGACGGTAGGTGGTGAACTTGCCCCCACGAACCGCGAGCAGTCCGGAGACCGGCTCGACGATGCGGTGCTCGCGGCTGAGGTCGGCGGTCGTCGTGGTGTCCTGTGGGGAACCGACCAGTGGACGGATCCCCGCGAATCCACCGACCACGTCGGCGCGATCGATCGGGACCTCGAGCGCCTCGCTCGCGACGTCGAGCAGGTAGCGGACCTCATCCGCGGTCGGGCGCGGCGACCCCACCTCGCCCTCGTGGGTGACGTCGGTCGTCCCCAGCATCCAGGAACCAAGCCAGGGGACGAGGAAGACCACCCGACCCGGAACTCGCAGCGTGAGGCCGACCGTCCCGGCGACGGCCTCTCGGCGCAGGATCAGGTGGCTGCCGCGGCTGAGGACGATGTGGCCGCCGGTGTCGAACAGCGGCTCGTCGGCCTCGAACGCGCCGGTGGCGTCCACCACCGCGCGGGTCCGGAGGAGGTGAGATCCGCCGTCGAGCCGGTCGAGGATCTCGACGTGGCGCGGGCTCGCCTGGTGGCGCGTGAGACCGGTGACCTGCGCCTGGGTCAGGACGTCTGCTCCCAGGGCTTCCGCCGTCCGCGCGACCGCGACGACGTATCGGGCGTCGTCGGTGATGCCGTCGCTGTAGGCGAAGGCCAAACGTACACCCTCCAAGCGCAGCGCAGGGATGCGGCGATGCAGCTCGTCGCGATCGATGTGCCGGAACGACCCCCCCTTCCGGCCTCCGAGGAGGTCGTAGAGGCTCAGTCCCGCTCCGATGTAGGGGGGCTCCCACCATGGGCCTGCGACGGGGAGGACGAACCGCTGCAGGCGCACCAGGTGCGGGGCCAGCCGCAGCAGCGTCGCGCGTTCCGCCAACGCCTCGCGGACCAGGCGGACCCGGCGGTGCTCCAGGTAGCGCAGCCCGCCGTGGATCAGCTTGCTGGAGCGGCTCGAGGTCCCCACCGCGAGGTCGTCACGCTCGACCAGCAGCGCGCGCATCCCACGGGTGGCGGCGTCGAGGAGGATGCCGACGCCGTTGATGCCGCCGCCGACCACGATGACGTCGAAGGTCGTGCGGGCCGCGCGGCCAAGTACGGCGGCGCGGCCGGTGACGGGATCGGCCCGCTGCTCGGTGCTCATCCGGTGAGCCATCGGCCAGCCGTTGCGGTCAGTGCGGCGCCTCGACGCCGCCCATCTCCACGTACACCGCCTTGCGCTGGGTGTAGTGCTCGATGGCGGCGAGGGAGTTCTCCCGGCCGATCCCCGACTGCTTGTACCCCCCGAACGGCATCTCGACGGGGGTGAGGTTGTAGGTGTTGATCCACACGACCCCGGCCTGAAGCTGGGCCGCCATCCGATGCGCCAACTGGAGGTCTCGCGTGAAGACTCCCGCCGTGAGCCCGTACATGGTGTCGTTCGCCCGAGCCACGACCTCGTCCTCGGAGTCGAAGACGAGGACCGACATCACTGGGCCGAAGATCTCCTCCTGCACGATCGTCATGTCGTCCGTACACGCGTCGAACACCGTGGGTTCGACGAAGAACCCCCCTGCCAGCGCGGGGTCGCTCGGCCGCCCGCCGCCACACACGAGCTCGGCGCCGCCCACCTTGCCGGCCTCGATGTAGCCGAGGACCTTGTCCAGGTGCCCGGCCGAGATGAGCGCCCCGACGTCGGTGCCGGGGTCGAGCGGATCACCGGTCCGCATCTTCAGGGTGCGAAGCCGGAGCCGCTCGATGAACTCGTCGTGGATCTCGCGCTGGACGAACACCCGGGTTCCGTTGGAGCAGATCTCCCCTTGGGTGTAGAAGTTGGCGAGGAGCGCCCCCGAGACGGCCTCGTCGAGGTCGGCGTCGTCGAAGATGATCAGCGGCGACTTGCCACCAAGCTCGAGGGTGACGTGCTTCAGTGTCCCGGCGGCAGCCGCCATGACCCGCTTCCCGGTCCCCACCTCTCCGGTGAGGGAGACCTTGGCGATCCCGGGGTGGGTGGTGAGCAGCTCCCCCACCCGGCCGTCTCCCTGCACGACGTTGAACACGCCCGGGGGGAGCCCGGCCTCGCTGTACACCTTGGCCAGTTCGACGGCGGTGGCCGGCGTCAGTTCGGCCGGCTTGAACACCATCGTGTTGCCGCAGGCGAGGGCGGGGGCCGACTTCCAGGCCGCGATCTGGAGGGGGTAGTTCCACGCCCCGATCCCGGCACACACCCCGAGCGGCTCGCGGCGGGTGTAGACGAAGGAACCGCCGAGGTCGAAGTGCTCCCCGTGGAGGGTCGGCGCGACGCCGGCGAAGTACTCGATGCAGTCCGCAGCGGAGGCGACGTCGACGTTGGTCGCCTCCGCGATCGGCTTGCCGGTGTCCAGAACCTCGACCAGGGCGAGTTCGTCGTTGCGCTCGCGGAGGATCGCTGCCGCGCTGCTGAGGATCCGCGCGCGCTCGGCGCCGGACGTCTGCGACCACTCGGCGAAGGCCTCGATGGCGGAGGCCACGGCCCGGTCGACGTCGGCGCCGCCGGCCTGCGGCACTCGGCACAGCACCTTCCCCGTGGCCGGGTTGACCGACTCGAACCACTCATCCGAGGTGGCTGCCGCCGGCTCGCCGTGGATGTAGAGGCTCAGGTCATCGAGTGACCGCATCGCGCTGCTCGCCGTTTCAGGAAGCTCCACGCCTGTCCCTTCTGCTCCGTCTCTCCCGGACATGGGCCGACGCCGACCGAGAGGAGGTCCTCAACCCCATCGCACGGGTCGGCGGGTCCATTCGCCGTCCACGTAGCGTTGGAGCCCAAGCGGGTTTCCAGCCTTGAGTTCGTCCGGCAGCCGGTTGTCGCTCACGTTGTCGTACGACCGCAGCATGGTGAAGCGGTCGAGGCTCGCCGGACTACCGACGGCGGTGAAGCCGGGGTGACCCGCGCTCGGGTAGGGGCCACCGTGGTGCATGGCGGCGACGACGGCGACGCCCGTCGGTGGCTTGTCGTTGAGCAGTCGACCGACGCGCTGCGCCAACACCGGCTCCACTGCGCCGTAGAACTGGCCGTCACCGGCCGACGCGGTGTAGATCGATCCGGCGAGATTGCCCCGAAGCCTCGCGAGGGCGAGGCAAAGCTCATCCATGTCCGCAGCAACGACGTAGAGGCTGAGGTTGCCGAAGGCTTCCTCCTGGAATGTGGCGGGGTCCGCCAGGAAGGTCGAGCCGGCGACCTCCAGCATCGTGTTGGGAAAGGCGCAACGCGCCGGGGCCGCCATGCCCTCCGCCACGACCCGCGCCCCGGCACCGAGCCAGCGGGCGCGGCTCGCTTCGAGCCCGGACTGGACGTTGGCCGCGAGCAGTGGCCCGCCAGGCTGCCTCTCGAGCCGATGCCGCAGCTCACGGCGAAGGACCGCCGCCCCCTGACCTTCGAGCACGAAGATCAGCCCGGGGCTGGTGCACAACTGACCGCTCGCGCTGAGCATGCTCTGTGCGAGCTCATCGGCGACAGCCGTGGCACGCTCGGCGAGCGCGCCCGGAGAGACCACGACCGGGTTGACGCTCGACATCTCGAGGTAAACAGGCTTTCCCGCACGATCGGCGGCCTCCTTCAGCGTCACGCCTGCCGTCAGCGAGCCGGTGTAGGCGATTGCCGCCACACGAGGATCTGCCACCATGCGCCTGCCGTCTGCGTCGTCGGTGTGGTAGATCATCTGGACAAAGGCAGGAGGCAAGCGGGCCTCCTCCACCGCCCGTCGCGCCTCGGCGGCGAGCAGTGCGGTGGTCGCCGGATGGCCCGGGTTGGCCTTGGCGATCACCGGGTGCCCGGTCGCGACGGCCGCCGCGAAGTCGCCACCGCTCACGGCATTGAACGCCAAGGGGAAGTTGTTCGGCCCGAACGTGCACACGCTTCCCGGGAGCGGCACCCGGAGGGACCCGATCCGAGCTTGAGGTGAGAGCGTCGGCCGCTTCCACGATCGGGCGCGCACGGCGTGGGCGGCCTGGCGAAGCTGGTCGGTGGTGCGTGGCATCTCCTGGTCCGCCAGACGCGGCCGGACCGGGAGCCGGGTCTCGCCATGTGCCGTGTCCAGGATGTTCTCGGCAGCCGCCTCGAGCCGATCGGCGAACCGCTCGAGGAAGACGGCGAAGCGCTCCTCATCTGCCCCGGAAGCGAGAGCGTACGCAACAGAGCCCGCATCCAGAGCTCGATCGAGCTCGCTCCACGGACTGACCGGGTAGCGCCCGAGGACCCCCCCGGTCTTCGGGTCCGTGGAGGCGAACGTCTCGGAGCCCCGGCTCGTCACCCATGCACCGTCGATGAGCACTCGTTGCTCCACCAGCGCTCCCATCGGTGACCGCCGATCAGACAACCCGGGGGACACCCGTCGTCAGCAGCATCCGCCGGGCCGCGTCGCGGTACTCCGCGCGGAGATCGCGTGTCGGGGGCCGGCACCGGCTGGACCCCAATCCGATCAGTTCGATGCACAGCTTGTCGAGGTACCCGTCTCCGCTGGTGTGACGCTCCATCTCCTTCCAGAGCTTCATGAAGGGCAGGACGACCTCCACCAACTGGCGCTGGACCTCCTCGTACCTTCCCGCCTCGAGAGCGTCCCAGACCGAGAGACCCCACTCGGGCCAATAGTTGCACGTGTGCGACTCGATCGCCGAGGCGCCCAGGATGTGACTCACGACGAACTTGAGCTGGTTGTCGATGACGGCGAACCGATCGCTGAACCCGGAGACGATGGATTCGAACTCCATGAACCCGTTGTCCGGTGTGGACCACTTGAGCCCGACGACGTTCGGCACTTCAGCGAGACGGTCAAGGAGCCGACGGCTGAGGTGTTGGCTCGTCCAGAACGTGTTGTAGACGATGAGCCCAACGTCGGACAGGGCAGCCGCGGCGATGAACTCATAGAGGTCGTCCTCTGAGTGCTCGAAGTAGTACGGAGGCGACACCTGGATGTAGGCCGCGCCGATCTCCTCCGCGGCTTTGGCGAAGCTGACCAACTCCATGGTGCTGGTCGTTTGTGCCCCCAGGGCCACCGGGACTCTCCCGTCCGCGGCCTTCACGACCTCCCTGGCGACCGCGGTCCGCTCGTCGAACGTCATGGTCGAGAAGTCACCCGCGGCACCGCCTGCCAACAGAACCCCCGAACCTTCCTCGATCCCAGCGTCGATCAGGAAGTTCACGTGACGCCGCACCGCGTCGAAGTCGACCGACAGATCCTCGTCTTTGAACATCGTGGGGATGGTCACGTAGCAGCCACGCAACCGGTCACGAGCGGTCTGCCATTCCACTTCTGATCTCCTTTTCTGGACGTACGGTGGAGTTGCTGGCCGGAACCTCGGGGGATCACACGGCGAGGTAGCTGCCCAGGATGCAGGTGACCCCCTTGCCATCTTCGCCGTAGTAGGCGACGAAGAGCTGACCCGGTTCGTATTCGATCACCGACGGGTATCCCAGGTTCCAGCCGTCATGAGCGCCCGAGAGGTCATCGCGGATCACGATCTCGTCCCCCCAGGTGGAGCCGTCGTCGGCGCTGATCCGTGCTCGGATGCCGAAGGGCTGCTTCCGATACCCGTACACGACGACCAGTCTCCCGTCCTGAAGCGACAGGCAGTGGCTCGGATAGCCCCAGACGGGGAGCTCGGTCGCCTCTCCCCATGTCTCGCCGCCATCGTGCGACTCGCTCTGGTAGACGAAGCCCGTGATCTCCTCGCGCGACATGAGGAGAAGCTTCCCGGAGCGCGTCTCGCAGAGTGCCGGCTCCGAGAAGACCCTGCCTTCATTCCGTGCGGCTTCGACCGGTTTGCCCCAGGTCTGGCCGCGGTCGGATGAGCGAACGACGAGGCTCGCCCCATATGGGTCGTGGTCGTGGCTTCCCAGCGCGAGAAGGAGGTCGCGGTTGGAGAGCTCGACGGCACCTTTCGGAGAGAAGGCACCCCGGTAGGGGGCAACGTCGACCGCGACGGTCGCATCGAACGTGCGGCCGCGGTCATGGCTGATGTGAACGTAGGCGCCGTCGTCCGCGCGAACATATGGGAACGGGTGATCGTCCCAGTCCGACGCCGAGACGACCGGTCGCCACGTGCGTCGCATCCGGTCGTAGACGAAGCATTCGGTCCCTCGTTCGTCGTGGATCTCTCTCGCCAGTTGGAGCGGGTACCAGTGGAAGCGCCATTGGTTGAGCAGCACCTCACCCGTCGAGATCTGCGTGATGCCGGGCGTCTCCACCCCGAGCCAGTCGTAGCCCGGAACGACCTCGGGTGCGCTCCACGACCGGCCGCGATCGGTCGATCTCGTCACCATGTTCCAGAGGAGCGGATAGTCGGGAGGGTGCCGAACGGGGCGTTGACGGCGGCTGCTGCTGAACGCGACCAGCCAGCTGCCATCGTCGAGCAGGGCGACGCAGGGGTGGGACGAGTAGGAGTTGGGATCCCGGTGGATGAACGACCACTCCATCAGGTTCGTCTCCGGTCGGCACGGCTACGGGTCGAGCGCTCCACGCGACGTGGGGGACGGAAAGGAGTTCGCGGCTTCTGCGCGTCTCGATCGGGGCGAGCCCCCCCGGTCGGCGACCGTTGCGAACACGAACGGGAAGGGCGGGGTCGGTGCGTCATGCGGTCGCGTCCGATCCCGCTCGGGTGGCCGACTGCGACGCGGAGAGGAGAGACCGATCCGGATGCGGTTTGGGTACGGACTCGATGAGTGTCCGCGTGTACCGGTGGTACGGCGGGGTGAACACCTTCTCCGCGGTGCCTTCCTCCACGATCGTCCCCCGGTGAAGCACCGTCACGCGGTGGGCCAGCCAGCGAACCACCGCCAGGTCGTGACTGATGAAGAGATAGGCGATGCCCAGCCGGCGCTGGAGGTCCATGAGCAGGTCGAGGATGTTCGCCTGCACGGACACATCGAGGGCGGACGCGATCTCATCACAGACGATGACCCTCGGCTCGGCCGCGAGTGCCCGCGCGAGCGCCACCCTCTGTCGCTCGCCACCGCTGAGCTGGCGTGGGAACCGGTACCTGTAATCGGCGTCGAGGTGCGTAGCGGCAAGCAGTTCGTTCACGCGAGAGAAGAGCTCGCGACCGCTCAGGCCGAAGAACAGCTGCAGCGGTCGGCTCAGGCTGTATCCGACGCTGCGCTTGGGGTTCAGTGAACTGTCAGGGTTCTGAAAGACGTACTGGATCTCCCGCCTGACGGCCTGCGACCGCCGCCGTGCCGGCACGTCTGTGATGTCCGCATCCTCGTACCGGATCGAACCCTCCGACGGCCGAACCAGGCCGGTGATCGCTCTGGCGATCGTTGTCTTGCCGCTTCCGCTCTCGCCGACCAGGGCGAGGGTCTCCCCCGGTTCTATCACGAGCGATGCGTCCCGTACGGCTGACGGACCCATCTTCCTCGAGATCCACCGGCCCTTGGTCACGTATCGCACCGTCAGGTGCTCGACCTCGACGCGCCCGCGGGAGCCGGCATGGGGACCGGGCGGTGTCATGAGCCGATGCTTTCGTGTCGCCAGCACGCCACCTGATGATCGGGGCCGACCGGGTCGAGGACTTGTCGGTTCAACGAGCACTCGATCCGGGCGTGATGGCACCTGGGAGCGAAACGGCAGCCGTCGGGCATCTCGTCACGGCGCAGCAGACCCCGAAGGCCCGGCGTGGAGTCGCCGTCACGGTCGAACCGCGGAACGGCGGCCAGCAGGCCACGGGTGTAGGGGTGCCGCGGCCGGGAGAACAAGGCCCTGGTGGGCGCGACCTCGATCAGCTCACCGGCGTACATGATCGCGACCCGGTCGCACACCTGGGCGATCACACCGAGGTCGTGGGTGACGTAGAGCATGCTGATGCCGTACCCGGACTTGAGTCGATCCAGGAGACGAAGGATCCGTGCTTGGGTGGTGACGTCGAGCGCCGTCGTCGGCTCATCGAGGACCAAGAGACGCGGACGGCACGAGAGCGCGAGCGCGATCACAACCCGTTGCTGCTGGCCACCACTCAGCTCGTGGGGATATCGACGGAGCATCTCCCGCGGGTTCGGCAGACCCACCTCTTCGAACAGCACGAGCGTCTGCCGTTCCGCGTCCCTGCGGCTCGAGGTGGCTCCATGAGCTTCCAGAGTCTCGATCACCTGTCGACCGACCCGCATCGAGGGTGTGAGACTGCTCGCCGGATCCTGGAGCACGATCCCGATCTCGGACCCCCGGATGGAACGGAGCTGGTGCTCCCTCAGCGAGAGCAGATCCTGACCACCGAACAGGACGCGACCCTCTCGGACCCGGCTTCCCGCCCGCGCGTACCCGAACAGCGCGTACGCCGTCGTCGATTTCCCACACCCGGACTCACCGGCGAGACCGAAGGACTCACCGCGCCCGATCTCGAAGGACACCTGGTTGACCACGTTGACCCACTTCCGCCGGTCGAGGTAATCGACCGAGAGGGTCTCGACGCGAACGATCGCCACATCGCTGTCGACCGTGGGCCCCTGGGCGCGAGCCTCCTCCAGCTGACCGCTCACAGCTCTCGACTCCTGGCCGCAGCCAGGCCCAAGGCCTCGCTGAGGCCCTCGGTGAACAGGCTCAGCGCCACCACCAGTGATGCCAGGGCAAGGGAGGGAGAGAGGACGATCCATGGTGCGTTGGTGACATAGGCCCGCGCCTCGTTGATCATCAGCCCCCATTCGGGCGTTGGCGGCGTCGCTCCGAAGCCGAGGAAGCTCAAGCCTCCGATGAACAGCGCCGCCATCCCGGTGCGCAGGCTGAGCTCGACCAGCACGGTCGATGCCACGTTGGGGAGAAGTTCCCGCCGGACGATCGACCAGGACGATTCCCCTCGAAGCACCGCTGCGGTGACGAAGTCCTCGGCGATCACACCCAGCGTCGCAGCCCGGACCACGGTGGCCACACGCAGCGTGAACAATGCGGCCACTACCACCACCATGACCAGAAAGCCCGAGCCCAGCGCGCTCAGCACCAGCAGGGCAACGATCAGGGGCGGGATGCTCATCAGCGCGTCGACCGTGCGGTTCACTGCCTGATCGACCCAGCCTCCTGTCTGAACCGAGGCGATCCCGATCAGCGAACCGGCAAGAACGGCAGCCAAGCTGGCCGACAGCGCGGTGAGGAGCACCACTCGCTCTCCGTAGACGACTCGACTGAACACGTCGCGTCCGAAGTTGTCGGTACCCAGCAGATGCGCGGGCGAAGGCCGACTGAACGTGTCGCCGGTCAGAAGCTGCTGCGGCTCGAAGGGAGCGATCGCCGGTCCGGCGACCGCGATGAGGACGTGAAGCAGCAGCAGCAGAGACGCAACATGGAAGATGACGGGTTGATAACGCCAGGTCACCCAGACGCGCCCCTTCCTCGACGCGATCGGTGGGGACGTGGCGGCGGTCGATGCGGTCACGGAGTCACCGGGTTCGCAGCTTCGGGTTCAAGAAGGCCGCAGCGATGTCTGCAGCCAGGTTCGCGAAGATGTACACGGCGGCCATGATCAGAGCGATCGCCTCGATGACCGGCGTGTCAAGGAGACGGATGGAGTCGATCATCTGGCGGCCCAGCCCCGGGAAGTTGAATATCACCTCTACGAGCACCACCCCACCGATGAGCCATGCCACGTTGATCACGGTGACGCGCAGCGCAGGCCCGAGCGCGTTGGGGAGCACGTGGCGGAGGATCAGGCGTCGACGGGATATGCCCTTCAGCGTCGCCAGCCTCACGTAGTCCGACTCGAGGACCTCGACGACGCTGGTCTGCATCATTCGCACCGCATATCCCGTCATGGCGACGGCGAGCGTCACAGCGGGAAGCACCAGCATGGACAGGTACTCCCCCGTGGAGGCTGCCTGCCCGATCGCCGAGAGGGGCGGAAACCAGGGCAGCATGACCGCGAACCCCACCAGGAGCAGGATCCCGACGACGAACTCCGGGATGGCCGTGGTCGCCAGTATCACGCCCATCGCCAGCGACGCCGTCTTCGTGTGCCGGTAGATGGCGGTGCCGATGCCCAAGACGAGGCTGGCCGGGACGTAGAGCAGCAGCGCCGCACCGGCCAAGATCAACGTGTTGGCCGTTCGACCCAGGACGAGCTCGGCGACCGGCCTCGCTTGGCGGCCACCCGCCGATGCCACCGACGTCGGGGTCTGCGCGACGAGGGACTGGCCCCAGTCTCCGGTCATGAAGCCCCCGACCCAGTTCACATAGCGGGTCAGCGGCGGCTGGTCGAGGTGCAATCGCTCACGGAGCACCGCGGTGTTCTGGGGGGTGGCGCCCTGTCCGAGGATGCGCGTGGCAGCGTCCCCGGGGAGCAGCTCCACCGCCCAGAAGATCACGATGGAGACCGACAGCAGGGTGACCGCCGCCAGGGCGATCCTGGGAAGGAGGAGTCGAACCGCGAACGGCACGGCTCAGACGTCGATGTCGAGAGCGGCGAAGTTGTGGAACGGGGTTCCCGAAGGCTGCCAGGTCACATTCGCTCTCACCGCGTCGATGGTGCTCACCATGTACGGGACCAGATGACCGCCCTCGTCGACCAGGATCTGCTGCGCCCGTTGATACACAGCGATCCGCTCGGCCGGGTCGAGCGTCGACCGGGCCTCCGCGAGCAGCGCATCCCAGTCCTCGCGGAACCAGTGGGTCTCGTTCCAGTCGGCGCCGCTCGGGTACAGCAGCCCGAGCATCCCGTCGGTCGGTCGGGAGATGTAGGCGCTGACGAACATCGGCTCCTGCAGCCAGACCGTGTCCCAATAGGTGTCGGCCGGTCGAACGTCCAGCTCCACGTTGATCCCGGCCTCCGCCGCCTGCTGCTGATAGACGGTGGCGAAGTCGATGAAACCTGCCTGCACATCGGAGACCTTGAGCGAGACGTCGATGCCGTTCGGGAACCCCGCCTCCGACAGGAGCTGCTTCGCCATGTCGACGTCCCGGGGGCGCGGAGGTCCGGGTAGCGCGTACTGGAGCAGGCTGGCGATCGGGACGTCGTTCACGAGGGTCCCGAAGCCTTGAGCGACGAGATCGAGCATCCCCTGGCGATCCATGGCGTACTTCATCGCCAGGCGGACCCGGTTGTCATCGAAGGGAGGCACGTCGGTCTGCATGGCGATGAGCGGCATGTTGCCCTTCGGCTGGGTCGCCAGCTTCGTGTCGGGATTCGACTCGAACGCGCTGAGCTCCGTGAAGGGGGGCGCCTCGATCACGTCGACCTGACCGCGCTGCAGCGCCGCCACCCGAGCTGCAGCCTCCGTGATGGACAGCAGCTCGATCGCGTCAACCCTCGGCAGTCCCTCCTGCCAGTAGTTCTCGTTCTTCACGAAGGTGGTCTGCTCGCCCGCAACGAACTCGGGGACCTTGAACGGGCCGGTCCCCACCGGGGCGGTGGCCAGCTCTCCGCCGGCGCCCTCGGGGATGATGTAGGCCTGCCGGAACACCGTGGCAAGTGGGAAGTCGACATGGGCCTGCTTCAAGCTGAAGTGGACCGTGCGGTCGTCGATCGCGCTGACCCCATCAGGGTCGAGGAGGGAATCCAGGCTGCCGGCCCCCGGCGATCCAGCGTCCGGATCCAACAGCCGTTGATAGGTGTGGACGACGTCGGCTGCCGTGAATCTGTCACCGTCGTGGAAGGTGACCCCTTCCCGTAACTTGAACGTCCACAGCGTGGCGGTTTCGTTCACCTCCCAGGATTGCGCCAAAGACGGCACCGCCTTGAGAGACTCGTCGAACTGCGCCAACTGCTCGTACACCGCCGAGATCAGGCGTCCGTCGTGCGTCGTGGTGTTGAACGCGGGGTCCGCGGTGTCCGCCGACGTGAACGGGTCGCTCATGGTGAATCTCGCCGTCTTCACGGCCCTCGCACCCGGAGTGTCGGTCGCAGCTGGCCCTGGCGCCGCGTCTGCCGGGCCTTCGGTCACACCTGCGGTCGAGGGGGCCGTGCCCCGCGTGCACGCCGCCAAGACCGAACCCGCTCCGGCCATTCCCGCCAGGCCAAGAAACCTCCTGCGATCCATGCCGGTCCCTGTGCCAGTCACCGAGTCAGTCACCGTCGTGTCCTCCTTCGTGTTGCTGGAGCCTCGTCATGTGCTCACGGCCCCCGTCTGCTAGCCGCCCGCATCGATCACGCCCGGCTCTTGCGTGGATCGAGCGCGATCCAGGTCGACGATCTTGAGCGCGATGTGGTCTCTGACCGCCCTCGAGGCCACCTGTGGATCTCGAGTCCGCAGTGCATCCAGCAGCTCCTGGTGGCGCCTGGGGAAACCGACGATCAGGTCCTCGGCAGCCTGCGGATAGATCTCGCGCTCGGGAGCCCAGACCAGGGTCGGCAGGCCAACTAGCCTCCACGTGTTCGACAGGTACCTGTTGTCAGCCGCATCGATCAGCATGGTGTGGAACTCCACATCCAGCTCGACGCCGGACACGGGATCGTCTTCCTCGACTGCGACGCGCATCGCATCCACGATCTGACCGGCCTTGTCCACGAAGCGGTCCCAGTCCGACCCGTCGACGCGCTCGAGCACCTGTCGGATCGCCACCTCCTCGAGCGCCATCCGGACCGAGAGACCGTCGCGCACGTCCCGGTAATCGACCCGGCGGACGAAGGTGCCTCGCTTCGGTCGGGTCTCGACCAGGTCCTGCTGCTCCAACACGCGGAGGGCTTCCCGGATCGGAGTGCGGCTCACCCCCAGCTGGTCTGCGAGGTCATGCTCGGGGATCTTCTGCCCCGGGCGGAGCCTCCCCTGGACGATCGCGTCCCGTATCGCGTGAACGACCCGCTCATGCAGCGATTCCCGGGTGAGACGATCCAGCACACCCGGATCCAGCTCGTAACGCCGCAAACGCCCTCTCGGGATCTGTTGCATCTTGTATGCATCATACCCCAAACGGCCTTCCTGGGTCAACCCCAGCCAAGTCCGTGTCGCACGAAGAGGCGCTGGTGTTCGCGAACAGGGCCCCGCGGCAACCTCCGGGAGCGGGCTCGAGAGCCGAACGCACGTGGACGCCGTCCGTCGTCAGTCGTCGTCAGCCGGAGAACCGCGTCGCGAGGAGCCCGTGCACACCCACATCGCAGCGAAGAAGCTTGCCGGCCGCAGGCTGCGCCGCGTGCTGCTCTGGGGACAGGCCGGTCACGGCCGTCGTGACGTAGAGCTCATCCAGGGCGGGGCCTCCGAACGCGCAGCTCGTCACCTGACTCGCGGGCAGTGCGATCTCCTCGGCCAGCGCGCCGGTGGCGCCGTAGCGGCGAACGGCGCCACCACCGAAGAGCGCGACCCAGATGTCCCCGTTGGCGTCCACCGTCATCCCGTCGGGGACACCGTCCTCGGGATCGATCGTGATACAGCGTCGCCGGTTCGCGATCTCACCGGAGCTCGCGTCGTAGTCGAACACGTCGACGCCGTACTCAAGGGAATCGATGAAGTACATGACCGAACCGCCCGGGCTCCAACCCAGCCCGTTCGCCACGGTCGTGGCCGCCACCATGCGCTCGACAGCGAAGTCCTGTCCGATGCGATACAGGGCGCCAGCGGCCGGGCGCAGGTCGAGCGCCATGGTCCCGGCCCAGATTCTCCCCGCGCAGGATCGCACTTCGCATCGTTCATGCGGTTGTCGACCACATCCCGCTCGACAGCAGCCATCAGCCTCGGCATCCCTCCCCATGCGTCGGTCACGGCGATCCCCTGAGGCAGCGCCAACGCGAAGCCGCGATCGGTGCGTGGGATGACGGCGCTGACGCGCTGACCCAGCACCCATCGCTCCACGGTGCCCGCGCTGGGGTCGATCCGCATCACGTGGCCAGCCTCGATGTCCACGAACAACAGTCGGGCCGGCCGCCTGTCCCAGACGGGTCCCTCCCCCAGGCGGCCGGCTCGTCGACGATGATGTCCACGTCTGCTCGCCGTGGCCACCCTGGCCCGCTGGTGGGAGTCGATGGGCCGAGCTGCCTACCCCCACGCCGACCGGCTGCTCATCTGCGCTGACGGTGGCGGCTCCAACGGCTCACGCAGCCGGCTGTGGAAGGTCGAGCTCGCCCGCTTCGCCGCCGACGCCGCCCTGACCGTCACCGTGTGCCACCTGCCGCCCGGCACCAGCAAGTGGAACAAGATCGAGCACCGGCTGTTCTGCCACATCACCATGAACTGGCGCGGCCGTCCCCTGGAGAGCCACGAGGCCATCGTCGAGCTCATCGCCGCCACCACGACCCGCACCGGCCTCACCGTCCACGCCGAACTTGACCAGGGTGCGTACCCCAAGGGCGTCAAGATCACTGACGAGCAGATGGCCGCCCTGCCGCTGGACAAACACGACTTCCACCCCGACTGGAACTACGCTCTCCAACCCGGATAACGCCCATGTTATTTGTGATTGTGCGCAGACGCTTACTTCTTCGCGCTCTCGAAGTAGGGGTTGGCGCCCTCGGCGTGGTCGGTGACGTCCACGACCTGCTGGATCTCGGGGACGTGGTCGGTGATCGCGACCTCGATGCCCTGGCTCAAGGTGACCTTCGCGAGCCCGCAGCCCTGACACCCGCCGGACAGGCGCAGGTAGGCGGTGTCCTCCTCGACCGCGACGAGCTCGGCGCGCCCCCCGTGGGCGGCGATGCTCGGGTTCACCATCGTGTCGAGGACCTGCGAGACCCGCTGGGCGAGGTCGCCCGAGAGATCGCCCGACAGGCCGGCCATCGCCGGGCTCGCAGGCTTGTTCGGGTTCACGACGACGACCGCGCCGTAGGCGGGGTCACCGTCGATCGTCACGCTCGCGCCGCGGAGGTCGTCGACCTGGGCGACCGGGACCACGACCGCCAGGTCGTCGTGGTGCTGGACGACGTGGTCGTCGCCCGCCTCGCCGAGCGGCCGGATGCCGAGCTTGTGGTCGAACGATCCGGCGGTGATGCCGCTGATCTCGACCCACAGGGCAAGAGAGGCCGGATCGCCTTCCTGCGCTCGCACGCGGAGGATCTTGTCGCGCGCGTTGTCGGTGACGTGGAGGATCGGGTCTGTCTGACTCATGGTGACTGCTCGTCCCTTCGACCGCACCCATGGTACGGGACGACGCCGCAACCCTCCCGTGGCCGTACCCTGGAGGGTGTGAAGCGCGTCCTGCTCCTGCTGCCGTCGTCCACCTACCGGGCGGGCGACTTCCTCGACGCCGCAGCGGAGCTCGGCGCCGAGGTGATCGTCGCCTCCGACAGCGAGCAGGCGATGGCCTCTTCGATGGGCGACCGCGCTCTCCAGCTCCCTCGGGGGCAGCGCGAGGCGGCGGCCGCGATCGTCGAGCACGCCCGCAGGACCCCGATCGACGCGGTCGTGGCCGTCGACGACCAGGGCGTCGTGCCCGCGGCGCTCGCCTCTGCCGACCTCGGCCTCCCGCACAACTCCCACGACGCGGTCAGCACGACGCGCGACAAGTCGGGGCTCCGGCGCGCGCTGGAGGGACAGGTCCCCCAGCCGCGCTTCCGCGTCGCCGAGCCCGGCGCCGACGTCGGCGACCTCGCCGAGGAGATCGGCTTCCCCGTCGTCGTGAAGCCGGTGTCGCTCTCGGCGAGCCGCGGCGTGATACGGGCCGACGACGCGGCCGCGGCGCGGAAGGCGGCGGACCGGATCCGCGAGATCCTCCGCTGCGCCGACGAGCGCACCGACGGCCCCCTCCTCGTCGAGGAGTTCGTCCCCGGCGCCGAGGTCGCCGTCGAGGGCCTCCTGCGAGACGGCGAGGTCGAGATCCTCGCGGTGTTCGACAAGCCCGATCCGCTCGACGGGCCGTACTTCGAGGAGACGATCTACGTCACCCCGTCGCGGCAGCCGCCCGAGATCCTCGACCGGATCGCCGCGGTGACCCGCCGGGCGATCGAGGTGACCGGCCTCGTCGAGGGCCCGATCCACGCGGAGCTGCGGATCGATCCCGGCAATGGGGAGGTCCGCTTCCTCGAGATCGCCGCCCGCTCGATCGGCGGGCTCTGCGCCCGGGCGCTGCGGTTCGGGCTCGGCGTCCGGCTCGAGGAGCTGATCCTCCGCCATGCGCTCGGCATGAGCCTCGACGGCATGCGGCGCGAGCCCGACGCGTCCGGGGTCATGATGCTGCCGATCCCCCGCGCCGGCGTCCTCGAGGAGGTCGGCGGCCAGGAGGCGGCGCGCGAGGTGCCGGGCATCGTCGGGCTCCAGATCACGGTCCCGCGGGGGCGCGAGGTCGAGCCCTTGCCGGAGGGCGACCGCTACCTCGGCTTCCTCTTCGCCCGCGGCGAGACCCCGCAGGACGTCGAGGCCTCGCTGCGCGAGGCTCACGCCCGCCTCGACGTCGCCATCAGCTAGCTAGGACACAGGCGCAGCACGCCGCGCGTGCCCAGAGCCGGACATCATCCTCCGGGCCCCACGGTGAGGATGTCGGAGCGCAACCCGTTGAACTCGCCGAAGGCGTCGACGACCCCGCCGCGCTCCACGTAGACGATGTCGCCGTGGCGGAGGTCGACGGTCCCCTCCCAGCGCCCGGAGTCCGGGTCGAAGACCGCGGCGACGGTCTCGATCGCGCCGACCCCGCGGAGGTTGCGGCCGCGTGCCTGCTCCGCGGCAGGGAGCTCCCCGCCGCGCACGACCGTCACGGTCACCGACGCAATCGCGCCCGTGTCCGCCCACGGTCGGAAGCTGCAGTGGAGGCAGTAGCGCTCGTCGTCCTCCTCGCCCGGCCCGTACTCGAACACGTTCGGCGTCGCGTCGATGAAGGCGAAGGGGCTTTCGTAGCTGTCGGGGTAGTCGACCGCCTGGGTGCCGGTGAGGTCGAAGAGGTGCTCGGCGTTCGACGTATGGACGCCGAAGGTCGGTCGCGGGCCGACGAGCAGCGACACGCCGTCGTCGGTCAGACGCAGGTCGGAGACCGTCAGGCCCTCGAACGGCAGGACGCGGAACGGCTCGGAGGCGAGCTGGTAGCCGGAGACCCTCGGGTCGCTCGACCCGCAGCCGGAGGGCTCGCCGCCGGCCGGAACCGCGCCCCGATGGCAGCCGGAGATCGCGAAGCGGTAGACGCCCTCCGGCGTCTGGCGACGGCGGACGCCCTGGGCGTCGGGGATCTCGACGTCGGAGTCGAAGGCCTCGAAGGTCGCGGTCCAGCGCCATTCGAAGCGTCCTGCCCGCCACAGCGGCAGATCGGGCGGTTCGGGCCAGCCGACGACGACCTGGACCTCGCCCTGCCCGTCGGCGAAGATCTCCCAGGCACCGTCGTCCTCCGGGTCGCACACCCCGTCGGGGTCGACGCAGCGCTCGACGCGGGCGTGGGGAGCGTCGGTGAAGTTCGACCCTCCCACCCACGTCGCGGTCGCCGCCTCGAACCGGCGGATCTCGTCGGCAGGCTCGTCCTCGATGCGCGGCGTTCCGCCGTCGGCCGGCAGCGTCGCCTCGTAGGCCGGCAGGGCCGCCGACGCGATCGTCCCGACGAGCCGGGTGGTCTCCTCGGTGCGGTGGTCCTCCGCGACGTAGGCGCGGTCCTTCGGGTTCAGCTCGACCGGCGGCCCGCCCTTCAGCGACGCCGCCATGCGCGCGAGCCGGGTGGCGAGCCAGTCCATCGAGTGCGGGCCGAGGCCGGTCAGGGCCTTGCGGTAGTGGTCGTGGCTCTGGAACTCGCGGAAGCTCGCGATGTAGCCCCAGTAGTCGTTGCTCATCGCGATCGGCAGGACGAGCCGGTAGCCGCCGCCCTCCATCGTGGCGTGGAGCTCCTCGTGGGTGAAGTTGCCCCACACCTGCTCGACGTCGGGGTGCTCCGACTCCGCCCGGGCGGAGTTGCCGAGGTCGTCCCACCCGCGGGCGTCGTTGTAGAGCTGCGCCTTCATGCGGCGGAAGACCTCGTCGTCCACGGGGTCGAGCCACTCGTCGTCCGCGTCGACGTCGCCGTCGCCGTCCCGGTCCCGAGGCGGCAGCCACGGAGACGGGTGGAACTCCGGGTCGCGGCAGCGCCAGAGCACCTCGCCGTCGCTCACCGGGTTGCCGAGCTCGTCGGTGGGCAGAACGTTGCCGTCCGCGTCGTCCGGCTCGCACCAGGTGCGGCCCTCGTCGTCGACGAGCTGGAGCGGCCCGTGGCGGATCCCGTTCTCGTCGACGCCGCCGCGCCCGTCGTAGACGACCCCCGGCTCGAACTCCGCATGCGCGAGCGAGTTCGCGGTCCAGTCGAAGCCGAACCAGAGGTTGCCGGCGGCTTCGTCGAGGCGAGCCTCGATGTTGCGCGCCTGGTCGGCCCACTGCTCGCAGGGGCACACGGTGATCGCGATGTCGCCGAGCCGGATGGCCTGGAGGTGGACCGTCGCCGACTCCTGGAGGGACCCGAACGAGGGGGCGCCGTAGCTGTCCGGCACGGGGACGCCCGCGTCCCGCAAGCCCTCGTAGACGGCGCTCTGGTCGAGGCCGACGCCTCGGAGGGCGTCGACGAGCGGCTGACCGAGCGCGCCGAGCTGGAAGCCGCAGTCGGGCAGCCCGATGATCGGGATCCCCACGTTGCCGTCGAAGACCTTCTCGGACCGGCAGTTGGAGACGGTCGGCGACGGCCGCGCCCCGGGAGGCGCGAACCGCAGGTCGGTCATCGCGACCGGAGCGTCGGTCGCCCAGTCGAGGACGAGGTGCGGGGCGGGCAGCGTCGCGCCGTCGCGGAGCCGCACCGGCTCGACGCCGTCGGCGCCCGCGTCGATCGCCCGCCGATTCATCACGACCGCGTCGCCGATGAGCTGCGCCGCCCGCTCCATCTGCGCGTACTCGCGGTGCGAGAACTCCTGACGCAGCTCCGGGGGGTTCGCCTCGGCATTGCGGTCGGGCTCGGCGGTCCCGGTGTCGCGCTGGCTGTAGACGACCACCCCGCCGAGCTCGCGCTCGACGTTGCGCTCCATCGTCTGGACCCACTCGGTCGTGAGGAGGTCGTTGCCGTCGAGCATCTCCGGATGGAGGCCCCACACCACCCAGGTCGCGAGCGGCTTCGGCTCCGGGCCGCCGAGGTCGTCGAAGGCGACGACGGTGAGGTCGCCGTCGACGTCGCCCTCCGGGAAACCGGCCGGGAGCCCGTCGTCGCCCACCTGCGGGCCGTAGGAATGGCGCTTCAGCAGTCGGAAGTCGGACTGCGACGCCCCGACCCGGACCGGTCGGAGGTCAGAGGCTGCGGCGACGACCGCAGCGGCCATGACGCGCGAGATGTGCTCGAAGTAGCGCAGGTCGAAGACGTCCTGGAAGGCCCACGGACCCCACGTCGTCGACGAGTAGAAGGGCGACGAGTGCGAGTGGGAGACGGACGTGACGAGCCGGGTGGCGTCGATCCCGGTCGGGACGCCGTCCACCAGGCCGAGCGACACCGCACGGTCGTGCGCCTCGAGGAGCTGCCCGACGCGGCGGTGGAGGACGTCCATCGGGATGTAGAGGTCGTTGCTGACGAGCGCGAAGCGCTCGCCGTCCCCTCCGACGACGAGGGCGCGGACCGACTCGCGCCCCTGGATGCCGTAGCTCGACCGCGAGGTGGTCGAGTGGACGTGCGGGTCGACGCCCGGCCCGTGCTGGTTGATCGCGCCCGGCCCCTCCCCCGCGTACTGCCCCGAGGACGCCCCGACATGCCAGGTCGCGTCGAGGTTCGCCACGCCGGCGAGCAGCGTCGACGCAGGCTGCGCCTCGGCCTGCGCGAACGCGGGCAGCGCCGCCGCGGGCTGCGGCTCGGCC